>CAZOTD010000075.1:0-8066 GCA_964582685.1 uncultured Treponema sp.
TGATATAATTAAATTATGAATAAGGAATCTTCGGCTTATACGGTTATTAACACGGTTGTTAAATTAAAGAAGTCAGAGAAAATTCTGATTGTTGCAAATCCTGAAACAAATACGATTGCACAAGAACTTTATACAGAAGCAAGTAAAGCAGGTGGCGAGCCAACTTTGATTTTTCAACCTTCAAAAAAATCAATGGATAATGCAGAGCCATCTGTAATCGGAGCTCTCAAATCTGAACCAGATGTTTTTCTTTCAATCTCGTATCTTAAACTTGGAAAAGATCCAGAAGCAACTGCTTCTCCTTACAAAACGGACGATGGAAAAACTTTTGATCATATTTTTGATTATCTCCTTGATGGTAAAAAAACAATGCGTGCTGTTTGGACTCCGGGGCTTACATCTGATATGTTTAATCGAACAGTTAATATTGACTACACATTGCTTGCAGATCGTTGTGCCAAATTAGGAAAGAAATTTGAAAACGCAATTTCAGTTCATGTAACGGCTCCTGGCGGAACAGATATTATAGTTCCGATTGAAGGGCGAAAAGCATTATACGATGATGGAAATTTTTCTAAGCTTGGAACTGGCGGTAACATTCCTGCAGGCGAAGTTTTTATAAGTCCAGTTGTTGGAAAACTTGAAGAACAAAATTCAGGTTGTAATGGAACTATTGTATTTGACGGTTCGATGACTTTTGGAGATGGAGATTCACTTATTAGCACTCCGATTTGTGTAACGGTAAAAAATGGATATGTGGATTCTGTTACAGGCGATGTGGAAGCAAAACGTTTGCTTTCTACGATTGAAGATGCCGAATTAAAAGCAATCAAAATGGAGCGAGATGGTGAACTTCCAAAAGGGCAGGGCGAAGTATATAAACGAAACGCAAGAAATATCGGCGAACTTGGAATTGGTTTAAATCCTGCCGCAACTATTACTGGCAATATGCTCGAAGACGAAAAGGCGTTTAGAACTTGCCATTTTGCAATTGGGCAGAATTATGATTCAGATGCACCAAGTTTAATTCACCTTGATGGTGTTGTACGAAGTCCAACAATTGAAATTACTTATAAAGACGGAACAACATTCATAGCGATGGAAAACGGTGAACTTAAAATTCAAAATTCAATTCTTCGCAAGGTAATAAATACTATAAACTCTTAATCAATTCGCTTTCTTCTTGAATTTGTTTTCGAATTATTTCTTCAGAATGTTTGAGCATACTCGCAGGAATTCCATAGACTTTTTCTAAATCTTCATCTGTCATAACTTCGTCGGGCGTTCCAAGACAGATGTCGTGATTTGAATTAAAAAGCATTACAGTTTCTGCATATTTTTTTGTTAACTCAAGTTCATGCATTGAAATATAAATTGTCGTTTTTTTTGTTTTGCAAAAATCTCGAAGATATTCAAGCGCATATTTTTTTTGATAATCTTCACAGGCAAAGAGTGGTTCGTCCATAAAAACTGCTTTTGAACCGTACAGCAAAGAAAATCCAATAAGAACTCTTTGCATTTGCCCTTTGCTTAATGCGTTAAGTTTTTTTTGTCCAAGCGACTTAAGTTCAAAAACATTTGTGATTTCTTCTAAAAGATTTGTGTTTGCGTCTTTAATTCCTTTTGCCTTGCCAGAAAATTCCCCATTTTGATAAACATACAAAAGTAAATCACAAACTTTGTCGTCAGTTTCGAATTCCATATTTTGATATAGAAATGAAGCAAGTCGATTTTTTTCTTCTTCGTTTAATTGTGAAGTATCTTTTCCAAAAAGCCAAATTTTTCCTTCAAGTGGAAAAAGTCGTCCGCTTGCAAGCAACATAAAAGTTGATTTTCCGCTGCCGTTTGGACCAACTAAACTTACAAAACCTTCTGGAAAATCTGCAGAAAAATGTTCAAAAATAACAGGCGGTTGAATTGGATTTCCGTTATCGTCAACATCGCCTTCTAGCGATGGGTACGAAAAACGAACATTATTAAATGTGACAATATTCATATTTTTATTTTAGCAAGAAATCAAAAAATAATCAAAAAATTATGTCGAAAAGTTGTTGGCAAAAGTAAGTAAAAGTTATAAAATTTAAAAATCGCATTGCGAAATTTTTAATTTTAATTTTGAAGATAAATATGTTTGATATTGTGTTTTTAGTTAATAGCATTCTTTTGGGCGTCGGACTTGCAATGGACGCCTTTTGTGTTTCTGTGGCGAATGGGCTTAAAGAGCCAAAAATGAAAGTTGCAAGAATGTGTTTTATCGCAAGTATTTACGCGATTTTTCAGTTTGCAATGCCGATGATTGGTTGGATTTGTATTCACACAATTGTAGTTTATTTTAATTCGTTTCGAAAATTTATTCCTTGGATTGCGTTAATTCTTCTTTTATATATTGGCGGAAAAATGATTTTTGAAGGAATTAAAGGCAAAGAACAAGATGTTGAACATCAAAAAACTTTAAGTTTTTCAATTTTGCTTGTTCAAGGAATTGCGACTTCAATTGACGCGCTTTCGGTTGGTTTTACAATTGCGGAATATGAGTGGTTTATGGCACTTATTGCTTCAATCATTATTGCGGTCGAAACTTTTATTATTTGTATAATCGGTTTAAAAATAGGAAAAGTCGTTGGTAAAAAAATCGAAGAAAAGGCGTCAATTCTAGGTGGCATAATTCTTATTGGAATTGGAATTGAAATTTTTGTAAAAGGATTTTTTGAATAAATTGATATTCGCTAGATTTAATAATAAATCAATATTCGCAAGATTTAATTTTGATTTTCTTCAACTAGAAAATTGATTTACAAATTATTTTCAAATACAAAACAATGTGCTATTGGACCAGAACCTTTTCCTAAATCAAGCATTGCATTAAGTGCACCAGAAATATATTCTTTTGCAAGCACAACACTTTTTTCTAATTCAAAACCTTTTGCAAGATTTGATGCAATCGCACTAGAAAGTGTGCAACCTGTTCCATGTGTGTTTGGATTATCAATTTTCTTTGCATAAAACCACTTATATGTTCCATCAGAATAAAGTAAATCATTTGCATCGTTAAGACTATGTCCACCTTTGCATAAAACTGCACAACAAAATTTTTTACTTATGAATTCGGCAGATTTTATCATATCGTCGGAATTGCAAATTTTCATTCCAGAAAGAATTTCGGCTTCGGGAATGTTGGGTGTACAAATTGTCGCAATTGGAAGCAATTTGTTTTTGAGAGTTTCGATTGCGTTTTCTTGAATTAATTTTGCACCGCTTGTTGCAACTAGAACTGGGTCGACAACAAGATTTTTAATTTTATAAAAATTAAGACGCTCGGCAATTATTTCGATTAATTCTTGTTGAGCAACCATTCCAGTTTTTACACTGTCGGGAAAAATATCTGTAATGCAAGAATCAATTTGTAGTTTTAAAAATTCTGGAGTTACTGGCATAATTCCTTGAACGCCAGTTGTATTTTGAGCGGTTAAAGCAGTTATTGCGCTCATTGCGTATATGCCATTTGCTGTCATTGTTTTTATATCCGCTTGAATTCCAGCACCACCGCTTGAGTCACTTCCGGCAATTGTCATTGCTACATTTAATTTCATATTTCCTCACAATTTGTTTTAAACACAAAAGTGGCTTTATCTTTAAGTTCTTTTGTTGCACGTATAATATCTGGTTGGGCAAAAATTGCACTGATTACAGAAATTCCTGCAATGCCACTTCCTTTAAGTTCAATTATGTTTTTTGCCGTAATTCCTCCGATAGCGACAACAGGAATTTTGACAGCCTGACATATTTTCTTGAGTGTTTCAAACGATACATTGTTTGCATCTTGTTTTGTGGTAGTTGAAAAAATTGCTCCAACGCCAAGATAATCGGCGCCTTGTTTTTCTGCAAGTAAGGCTTGTTCAACTGTTTGTGCAGAAACACCAATAATTTTTTTTGCACCAAGCAACGCTCTAGCTTTAATCGCATTCATATCATTTTGCCCAATATGAACTCCATCGGCATTGATTTTTTTTGCAAGTTCAACATTGTCGTTAATTACAAATGGAACTTTGTACTTTTTACATACAAATTGAACTTCTTTTGCAAGTTTATATAATTCTTTTTCGTTTGTGTTTTTTTCTCTAAGTTGAATAAAAGTTGTTCCTCCAAGAATTGCTTTTTCAACTTGTTCAGCGAGAGTTTCATTTTTTAGCCAATGTCTATCTGTAATTGCGTAAAGAAAAAGATTTTGCTTTATTTTTTTTTGCAAGTTAAGTTTTCTATTTGAGTTCAAACTTTGCCTCACTTTGCAAAATTTCATCATCGATAAACATTAATTCATCAATGATTTTGTTACGCAAAGTTAAATTGCCTTCGTGCTCGTTTAGATTTTTTACAGAATGTTCTCCACAAATTCCCATTGCACAAATACAAGCACTGGCGGCTTCAAGTTTATTTTCTTTATTTGAAGAAATAAAAGCAGCCATTAAACCAGAAATTATACAACCAGTTCCGCAAACTTTTTCCATTAGTTCATGTCCATTTGTAATTACAAAACATTTTTCGCCGTCAGTAATTAAATCTATTTTTCCTGTGGCGACAATTATGCTTTTTGTAATCTTTGCAAATTTTTTTACAAGTTGAATGTTGGCTTCTAAATTATTTTTTGTAACAATATCATTTTCGTTTACATCAACGCCTTTTGTATGATTTTGTTTTTTTTGTGCATTAGAAGAGCCATTGCAGAAAAAATTTGCAAGCGTTTTAATTTCAGACATATTTCCTTTTATTACATCAAAGTGAATTTGTTTAATGAGTTTAATGGAAACTTGTGTGCGAAACTTTGTTGCTCCAGCGCCAGCAGGATCAAGTATTACAATTTTGTTTAAATTATTTGCAATTTTTCCAGCGGCAAACATTGATTTTATAGTTCTTGAGTTAAGAGTTCCAATGTTTATATTGACAGCATTGGTGATTGGGATTAGTTGTCTAACATCTTTTATTTCGTCAGACATAATTGGACTTGCACCAATTGCTAATAATGAATTGGCAACATCGTTTACTGTTACATAATTTGTGATGTTGTGAACTAAAGGACTTTGATTTTTTAAATTTAAAATAATTTTGTCGAACATTTTTTTCTCCCTACGCTGGCATTATCCAAACAGGTTCTATGGGTCAAGGAAATTCCTACTCTCAGCCAGCAATTGCTAGCTCCCCATTAATAATTTTACTTGATTCTATAATATCAAAAGATGACGGTCAAGGCATATATTGTTTTATGTTATTTTGTTTTGAAAATTTTGGCATTTTTAGATTGCGTAAAAAAGTTACATCATTTCATCGATGATGTCACAAGGATTTTTTTCAAAATAAAGCCAAGCATAAATCGCCGCACTTTGAATTACTTTTCTGCCGTAGTTTCTCGTTTCGGCGATTGGAATTGTTTCTAAAAATAAATCCGATGGAAGTTCTTTATAAATTCCAAGACCAACTTTAGAAGATTGAAGCCATCTTCTAACTCGTGTAATTCCAGCGTTGTAAGCAAAAAGTGCAAGAATATCAGAATTATCAAGTCGCTTTACAAGGCTAGAATAATAATAAGTGCCAAGCCGAATATTTGTTGCAGGATCAGTGATGTCTGGATTTTCAAGTTTCAAAGTTTTAGCACAATCATCGAATGTTGTTCTCATTAATTGAGTTAAGCCTAATGCGCCAGCATGACTTTGTACAATTGGATTAAAAAAACTTTCAGTTCTAATTAATCCGAGCATATCGTATTCTTCAACTTCAAATTCTTGTGCCGACGCTTTTACTTCTTTTGCAAAATTGTGTGGATAAGAAAGTTCAAAAACTTTTTTGTTTACTCGGGAATTATCAAGATTTGCAGTTTTTGAAATCATATAAAGGCTATTGTAATAATGATTGTTTGTTTCAGTTGCACAGGAACGCACAAAATCACAAATGTGACAAATCGCTTCAATTCCAAAAATATTTTTATCTTGGGAATAAAAATAAAGCCATTCCGGATAAATCAAATCTACAAAACCAAAATCAGCATAACCGAGAAGAAGTTTTTCTGCATCTCCATCATTGAGTGCACTTAAAGCTGTTGCTGGAGAAAAAAGTTCTTTTTCAATTTTTTGAGATTCAAGTCCAAGTTGTTTTGCGGCAAGTAATCTGTAATAAATATCTGTTCCAGCATTTAGTTCAAATGCCTTTGTAAACGCTGCAATTTGTTCTTCTTCTGTTCCGTTGAGCATTTTTCTTTTAATTAATTGTCCAGTTATGTAAGCAAATTTTGAAGTTGTTGCATTGTCAGCATTTCCATCAAGCATTTTATAAAGTTTCGGAAATGATTGCCATTTTGCACTTGTAAAAAGTAAAAGCGAAAGATTATCTAATATATCTTGAAAGTAATAAGGATTCTTCCAGGTCGTGCAATATTTTTCGATTGATTCAATGCAGCGTTCTGTAGAAACAGAAAGATTTGTGTTAAGCAAAAACCAAATTGCCATATCATATTCTTCATCTGTTGTTGCAAATTCTTTTGCTTGAATAAAAGCGTTTTCTGCTTTTGAAATATAAACACCAGATTTGTCGTAAATTCTTCCAGCATAAATTAAGGCATAATATTTAAATGAATTATTTAAAGCAAAAGAAGAATTACTAAGTTCAAGGAAATATGTTGCATTGTCTTGATATTTTCTACTTGCGTTTAAAAATGTTTTTCCTAAATCAATAACTATTTGGCTTGTAAAAGGAATTATTTTTTTTTCTGAACACAAGTTTTGAATTTCGGGAACTAATTCAAATGCTTTAGAATAGTTTTTGTTTGAAACAAAAAATCTGAATTTAATTACTTTTGAAAGTGCTTGAACAAATTCTTGATTGCTCTTATTTTCGTTAGTAAAAAAAACATTTTCCGTTTCGGGCATTTCTTCAGTTTTATTATTTTCTGAATTAAATTCTTCTAGTGGAATATTCATAATTTCAGAAATATTTTCAAAGAAAAATGAAATATGGTCGTTCGTAATTTTTCTTGAAACAAACCATTGGCAGACAGTTTGATTTAATCTGGAATCTTGTTTTTCGTTTAATGCAAGAATTCTCATTTTTACAAGTTCGTTTGGACATTTAGAAATGTCAATTGAATTTGTCGCATTTATTAAAAGTGAATATTCCTGATTTTCAAAAAATATTTTACATGCAAAAATTAATCCTGTATCGTCGTTGTAAATTGTCAGATATTCTTTTGCACCTTCAATTTGTTGCTTGATATTTCCAAGTTTAATTTTTTGCTCAAGGCTTCGTCGCTTTACATATTTTGAACCTTTAACGCTTGCAGAATTAAAATGACGTAATGCGTTTTTATTGTCTTTAATTTGAAGTTCTTGAAGTCCAATAAAATAATCTGCGTCATCGCCGTATTTTTCTTGGATTGGATTTTTTTTTGCTATTTTTTCTGTACAACCAAGCGACATAACTGCTGCAATAATTATGCAACAAATTAAAAGCGTTTTTTTTACATTCATTTTGTTCTCAAATTATTATTCCACTGGAATTATAATTGTTGTTCCAGAAATAATGTGATCTGGATTTTTAATTCCATTATATTTTGCGATTTTTGGATATTTCCAAGGGTTGTTGTAATACGATTTTGAAATATCCCAAAGTGTGTCGCCCCATTTTATTTTGTAAGTGATATTTTTATTTTCGGCAGGTTGTTTTTCTGGAAGTTTTGGTATAACTTCTTCTGCTGGCGCAACAACAATTTCGTTTTCTTTTGCATCGTAAGTTGGCTCTTCTTTTTTTGCTGGCTGTTCGAGGGTTTGGCTTTCTGTTTTTGGTTCTTCTTTTTGTTTGTTAATAATATTTGCTTTTGAAGGAAATACAAAAAGAATAAGAATTACTGCAAGCACACAAATTATTGCACATATAATGCAAATTAACATAGGAATTTTAGTTTTTCTTTGAACTTGTTCGTTATCAGAAAAACTTGATGCGCGACCTTCTTTTGTTTCTTCATCAAGTATGTCAGAAAAATCAAGTCCAGCGTTTGCGTTGTCGTTATAAGAAAAGTCATCGTT
>CAZOTD010000076.1:0-8048 GCA_964582685.1 uncultured Treponema sp.
GGATTTCTCGAAATGCTGAAAGTTATTGAGCCGTCTGTAATCTGCTGGCATGACAAAATACCTAAATGGGTCTCTGAATATTTCAGCACGGACAGGATTATTCAAATTCCCAAACGATTTAAAATTGTGAATGAAAGAAGAAAACTGGAGTCAAAGAAATGTCAATACGAGCTTTTTTAGAGGAGTAAATAAAACCTATGCAAACCAAATCTTTTGTCCTTGTGTCTTTAACCGGTGATGCAAGGACATAAAAAAAGCCGCTTTCTGTTGGCACAGAAGGCAGCTTATTAAAGTGCGTGAACACCTACATTCGTTGATTAAAAGGTATCACGTACGACCGCCGGGGTCAAGAGGCGGATTCGTTCCGCAACAAAATTATATAAACGTGGTATTACTATGAACGATAGAAGAAATTCTCTAACAGACAAAGTGAATGTAACAATTCACTCTGTTCCAAAAATAAATACAACAAAGGACTTTTCCTATGCAAAAGTTAAACGAAACACTGCTTACATAGGAAATATTTTAGATAAGGTTCTAAAGACAGAAAAGAATCTTACAAGGGCAACTTTGCTTTATGCAAGCGAAGTTTTGCGAGACGGTGTGATTGAACTTTTAAAAGAAGGAAAATCAGTTGACCTTTTTGAGCTTGGAACGCTTTACATAAAACCGGCTTCAAGCATGGAAACCGCAACTCCAAATGTGAGTGATGTGCCTTCTATGACTGCATCTTTTACACCATCGGAACTTACGCTAGAATCTGTAAAAAATGTTGCAGTCGGCGAAGATGTCACAAAATCAACAGAACCGGAAATTTCTTCAATTTTGGATATGAAAACCGAAACTGAAGGAAATAAAATTTCAGCAGCCGGAACTGTAAAAATAATCGGAAAGCGTCTAAAAATTGCTGGCGATGAAACTTCAAATGCTGGCATATTTTTTGCATCTTGCGATGAAAATGGTTCTTACAAAAAAGATGTTTCTGACTGGATTTGCGTTTCTCAAAATGCACTTGGCATGGGAAACACGGCGAGCACTCTTGTATTCAATGTACCAAGTTCTCTTGTCGCAGGAACATATCGCTTGATTGTAAGAACTGCGTTTGCCACTGGTGGCAGAATCAGCAAAAATGTTCGACAAGGAGTTTTTGCTGAAATTGTAACTATAGAATAGTACTGACAAGAGTATTAGTTTACAATTATTATCTATTATCATAAAATGGTGGTTGAGTTTATTGCATCATAGACGCACCTAATGCAACCCCCATTTTGTGACTTTTAAAATTAATCAGAAGTTTGCCATTAAGTTTCAAGTTTTTCAATTGACAGTTTTTAGAGATTGTCTTCACTTTGTTCCAATTTTCTTTGCCGCAAATCCTGCAAGCGCGTTGATTGCGATTACGGTGGCAAGAAGAACGACTGCTGTTGCAAAAGCCTGATTTGTGTGCAAGCCTTCGCTGCTCAAAACGTACATGTGAATTGCTAAAGTCCTTCCCGAGTCAAAAACACTCGGCGGAATCTGGGCGACAGTTCCGGCAGTGTAAATCAAAGCTGCAGTTTCGCCGACAATTCTTCCGGTGGCAAGAATAACTCCGCTAAGAATTCCGGGAACCGCAGATGGAAGAACGATTTTAAAAACTGTACGCAATTTTCCAGCTCCAAGTCCAAAACTTCCTTCTCGAAACGAATCTGGAACTGAAAGCAAGGCTTCTTCGGTTGTTCGCATAATCGTCGGTAAAATCATAATCGCAACAGTGCAGCTTCCGGCAAGAAGAGAATATCCCCAGCGAAGAGTTCCGACAAAAAGCAACATTCCGAAAAGTCCAAAAATAATCGAAGGAATTCCTGCCAAAGTTTCAGTTGTGAGCCGAACAAGTTTAACAAACCGATTTCCGCGTTTTGCGTATTCAACAAGATAAACCGCAGAACCGATTCCAAGCGGACAGGCAATCAAAAGGCAAATCGCCGTCATAAAAATCGTGTTCACTAAAGCTGGAATTACAGAACAGTTTTCAGAAGAGTAGTGCAGAGAAAAAAGCGAAGGCTTTAGGTAAGGAATTCCTCGAGCCAAAATGTAAATCAGCATAAATGCAAGAAGCAAAACTGTGAACGCTGCAAAAAGATAAACAAGAATCCGTCCTACTTTGGATTTTAAGTTTTTGAATTTGAATGTCATTAATTTAAGATTTTTTCTCCTTTTCGTCTATTTCCTGTTCTTCACCAGATTAAACGCCAGATTAATTATCAGAATGAAGACAAAAAGTACAACTCCAGTTGCAATTAGAGCCTCGCGATGAAGGTCAGTGGCATAACCCATTTCAATTACGATGTTCGCGGTCAAAGTTCTGATTCCTTTCAGTATGTTTCTTGTAAGCCGCGCTTGGTTTCCTGCAACCATAATAACTGCCATCGTTTCGCCGATTGCACGTCCGATTCCTAAAATCACACCTGCCATTATTCCACTTTTTGCCGCAGGAAGAACTGTTCTGAAAACCGCGCGTTCCTTGCTTGCTCCCAATGCTCTTGCACCTTCGTAAAAACTTTTAGGAACTGAATTAAGCGAACTTTCTGAAACTGAAATTATTGTCGGCAATATCATAATTCCAAGCAGAATGCTTGCACTAAGAATCGAAGAGCCGTTGCCGCCGAACGTGTCACGGACAAAAGGAACAATCACCACAAGTCCAAAAAATCCAAAGACAACGCTTGGGATTCCTGCAAGCAAATCAATCGCGGGTTTTAGAATCTTGTGAAGCCTTGAAGGGCAAAAGTGTGAAAGGAAAACCGCTGTCATTAAGCCGACTGGAACGCCGAACAGAACCGCGCCAGCCGTAACATAAAGGCTTCCGACAATCATAGGGAAAATTCCGAAAAGATTGTTTCCTGGCTTCCATTTTGTTCCGAACAAAAAATTGAAAATCCCGATTTTACGCATTGCAGGAATTCCGTTTGCAAACAGAAAAACGCAAATCATAACAACCGCAAAAATCGAAAATGCGGCGGCAAGAAGAAACACAATTTCCCAGAGTTTTTCTTTGGTCGGTTTTGAGGTTTTGTTTTCCACCAGGATTTTTATTGATTTTTTATTTCGTTCCATTTTGTTGTCTCGCCGTTAAAAATCTGTTCAACTTGATTTTTTGTCAAGTCTGAAACTGGATTTGAATTATTCACGATGACTGCGATTCCGTCCATTGCGATTGTGATTTCTTTTACGCCTTTTGAAAGTTCTGTGCTTTTGAGCGAACGGCTTGCAAGTCCGATGTCGCAAGTTCCGCTTATTGCGTTCGCGATTCCTGTTGTCGAGTCCGAAGTCTGAAGCTCGATTTTTGCATCTGGATTTTCGGCTTTGTACGATTCAATCAATTTTTCGATTACTGGCGAAACTGAACTTGAGCCTGAAACGACGACTTTTTCTAGGACAAATGTTTTAGAAGGAATTAAGTTTGCACAAGAAGTCAGATTGTTTTCTGGAATAAGTTTGTCTTTTGAACTTTGTTCGTCCGGCAAGATTTTTATGTATTTGTTTTCTTCCACAATTTGCTGGCCTTTTTCGCAAAGCACGTAATTTAGAAAATCAGTCGCCGAATCAGAAAGGTTTTCTTTTACAGCGACATTGAAAGGTCGTGCGATTTTATAAGAGCCGTTTTTGATGTTTTCAACTGTCGCCGACGCTCCGTCGATTTTTACAGCCTTTACAGAATCGTTCAGAGAGCCAAGCGAAATATAGCCGATTGCATACTGATTTTGCGAAACTGTTGTCATCATTACTGCGGTGGAATTTGTGATTGACGCTTCGTCTGTTGTAAAGTCGATTTTTTTTCCGTCCGCTGATTTTTTTTCGATTCCGAAAAGCTCGATGAACGCGCCACGAGTTCCAGAACCTTCTTCCCGCGAGATTACGCTGATTTTTGAATTTTCGTTCCATTTTTTGTTTTTGCCGCACGAAGCAAAAACAAATGAAATAAAAATTGCGAACAAAGCGAATAAAATTGCAATTTCGACACCGACAGTTTTTGATTTTTCAGTTTTTTGTTTTCTGATTTTCATTTTTCTCCTATAAAAAAGCCAAAGAGGAAATATCAATTTCCGAATTGGCTTTTTAGAGCGATTTTGCAACGAAGTGAAAAATCGCAAGTTATATAAAAAGTTTTTATGCCAAAAACTTATTTCAAAAATGTAAAATCAAAACGAAGTAAATGTAAAATCAAAGTTAAATTTTTTGATTTCAATAACTAGGAGTTTTTGTGCAAATCTGTGTTTATAGATTTTGTCTAAAACTAAAATTTTAAACTAGGATTTTCAACTTGATTTTTTTAAAAAATGTGAGATAATTTTTTTTACAGATAGTTTTAGAGAGGGATTAAAAAAAACAACGAGGATTTATTGTGGATTATAATATTGAATTCCAACTTGCGAGTTTAGTTTTTGTAATTCTTTTGACGATTGTTTTCTTTTCCAAAAAAAGATGGAATTCTGTTGCTAATTTTATTTTTCGATTTGTGCTTATAATAACTTTATTAAATCTTATTTTGGATATTACAAGTGTCATTACGATTACAGAAGTTGTAAAAGGTAATACAAAAAATTCTTTGTTAAATGATGTCGTTTCAAAATTGTATTTGATAGTTATGGCCGCTTATATTTTGGTGATAGATATATATGCAATTGCAAATACTTTTTATGATGACATTTCTGTGCGAATGAAAAAAGTAAAAATTGCAGAGATAATTGTTTTTGCTGCTGCTTTTCTAATTTTATGCTTGGTTGTAATTTTTAATCCACTTTTATATGGCGGAAGCGGAAGATTTATTTATTCTTATGGCGTTCCTTCTGATTCTATTTATTATTTTTCAACTTTATCTGTCGTTTTTTGTATAGTCACATTCCTTTTTAATTTTAAGAAAATAAATAGAAAGCGTTTTTTCCCGATTTTGTGTTTTTGTGTGATGGAAGGAATAGTTGCAATTATTCAAGCATTTAATAAAGAACTTTTAATTATTGGACTTGGTTCTGCAGTTGTTTGTTTTATTATGTATTTTATACTTGAAAATCCAGACATAAGTATTATCGATGAACTTAATAAAGCAAATAAAAGGTCGAGAGAACTTATTTTAAACATTCTTCCTGTTGCGATTGCAAAACGCCTTGAATTCAACTTAAAGCCTTTTTTTGATGAATACAAAAATGTAACGATTATGTTTATTGATATTGTCAATTTTACAAAAATGACTAATGAAATTGGTGGCGTTACTATCGTGAAAATTCTGAATGATTTTTTTGGTGAACTTGATGAACTTATTACAAATTACAAAATTGAAAAAATTAAAACGATTGGCGATGCATATATGGTTGCAGCCGGAATTCCTCATACATACGACGAAACTTGCGAAGAAACTGTAAAGTTTGCAATTCAAGTTTTGCAACATCTTAAAGAATTTAATAAGCGTAAAGACTTTGATATTCATATTCGTATTGGAATTAATAACGGTCGTGTTGTTGCAGGCGTCATCGGAAAAACAAAATACATTTATGATTTGTGGGGTGAATCTGTAAATCTTGCGTCAAGACTTCAAACAAACGGTGTTGCAGATAGAATTCATGTTTCTGAATCTGTAAAAAATATTCTCGAAAAAAAATATCAATTTGAAGAACGTGGAAAAATCGAGGCAAAAGGGTTTGGAACTATAAAAACTTATTTACTAAAGCAAAATTAAGACTGAATATACTGAAAAACTATCAATTTTTTACAATATAATACATTGAAAAAAAAACAATTTATATTCACGAAATTCTTTTGATATTTTATATGTCTTATGTTACAATAAATCCATATCAGCCTAATAAGAGAGGTTCATTATGAAAAAAAGACGGTTTTCTATTGTCGCTAAAATTATTGGTCCTGTGGCTTTAATTCTTATAGTTTCGACAATCATTGTAATTGAAATTACTGTACGCAGTATAAGACGACATTGGATTGAGAATTCAGAAAGAACTCTTCAAGATTCTAAAGATGTCGTAGCCGATTTTGTTAATCAAGAAATTCTATCTACAAAAGAATTAGCAATTGAAATGTCTTCTATGTATGAGATTTTTCTAGAAACACCAAACGCTGATAGAGAAATGTTCTTGAGAATTGGATATGAGTATCTAAAGAATTTTGGAATAAAAAATTTTGGAGTTTTTTCTCGAGAAGGGCAGTTAATTTCTCCACCTGAATATTCAGAAGGAATTTCTTTTTATACTCCGCAAGCAAAAAGAGCATTAAATGGAGAAGAATATGCTTCTGTTGTTTATTTAAACGGTTCTGTTATTACAGAATCAATTGTTCCTCTAAAAATTCAAGGAGAAATTTGGGGAATCGTTTTTATTCATGCAGTGTTATCAACTGATGAATTTATAAATCGTGTTAAAGATATTGTAGGCACTCAATTTTCAATTATAAGAAATGGAATTATAGAATTTACAACTTTTGAAGGACAACGAAAAACAAGTATTCCAGCCGAAGTTGTCGAAAAGTTGAATAATAACGAATCATTCCTTGGCGAAGTACAAATTGCTTCTGAAGATTATTTAGGTTATTATTGGCCTTTAGGCGTAGATGGACTTTCTTTATTTGTTGGCGAAAGTAACAAAAATTTAAATCAAGCAGTTCTTAAAATTAGACTTTTGATTATTTTTGTTCAAATTATTGCTAATATCGGACTGTTTGTTGTTCAAAATTCTCTCCTTCTTGTCTTTATTTTAAGACCTTTAAGTAAAACTAAAAAACGCGTAGATGCACTTTCTTCTGGAGAAGCGGATTTAACTTACAGACTTGCTACAAACGAAAATGATGAAATTTCTGACTTGAGTGAAGGAATTAATAAATTCATTGAAATGCTTCAAACTATCGTAAGAGATCTTACTTCAGAAACTAGCAAATTAGTTGAAGTTGTAGATAGCCTTAGTGCAAGTGCTCAACAATCTGCAAGTGCAACTTCTCAAATTATGGCAAACATTGATTCTGTAAAAAATCAATGTTCAACTCAAGTAGAAGCAGTTACAACAACAACTGATGTAATTGCTCGCTCAAATGTTGCAATGAAAAGTCTTAGCGATAACATTGTCGCACAAACAGCAGACATTACAGAATCTTCTGCGGCAATTGAAGAAATGATAGGTAACATTGGTTCAGTTTCTAAATCTGCATCGCAGATGTCAGAAGCGTTCTCAGTTCTTACAAAATCTATTTCTGACGGTTCAGAAAATGTAAAAGCTTGTAATACTGTTATTAAACAGATTGAAGAAAAATCTAAACTTCTTGCAGAAGCAAACAATACAATTAAATCTATTTCGTCTCAGACAAACTTGCTTGCTATGAATGCTATGATTGAATCTGCGCACGCTGGTGAAGCAGGAAAAGGTTTTGCCGTTGTTGCAGATGAAATTCGAAAACTTGCAGAAAATTCTAGTAATCAAGCAAGAGCAATAGAAGATAACATAAAAGATATTACAAATCTTATTATTGAAGGCGGAAAACTTTCGCTTCTTTCTCAAGATAGTTTTACTTCAATTGATAATCAGATTAATATTGTTGATCCACTTGTTATTCAAATTTCTAATGCAATGGAAGAACAAACTGGTGGTTCTTCACAAATTCTTGAAGCTCTCAATAATATGAAGTCAGAATCAGTTCTTGTAGATGAAACTTCTAAAAATTTAAACGAAGGTATTGCCGAAATTAACAATACAACTAAAAACTTAAACGAAATTGCAGTTACAGTTTTGGGTTCTATGGACGAAATGGCAACTGGTTCTCAACAAAATAGCCAAGCTGCTCAAAATGTTTCTGATTTAGCAATAAATTCAAAAGAAACATTAAATAGAGTTAAGGCCTTAATTGCAAGATTTAAAGTTGAGTAGAATTTCAAAATTGAAAATTGGATTTTCTAGTTTTCAATTTGTTGCAAATTATTGACTATAATGGAGATTTGATTTTGAAAAGGTTCAAAATCAAATCTCCATTTTTTTGCTATGACATTCTCAACAAAAAACAGCAATTTTTTACAT
>CAZOTD010000077.1:0-7992 GCA_964582685.1 uncultured Treponema sp.
ATTTTAATTCTATTATTTAAATGTTTCTGCCATAAAGTTCACAAAGGAATTTTAAATCGCTGGCTTTTTGTAAAGAAAGAAGTTTTGTATCAAACCGCCACTTCCAGTTTTTGCCAATCGTACTTGGTTCATTCATTCTTCCTTCATTGCCAAGTGCAAAAATATCTTGCAATGGAAAAACAGCCATATTTGCATTTGAAGCAATTGCAATTTTTATTAAAGATTGACAAAGTTCTTTTTTGTCGCTCATTTGACGTGCCTGACTTTCTGTTAAAGGTTTTCCTATTACATATTCTGCGACAATTTTTACTTGTTCATCGCTAGCATTATCAAGCCAACCTTGCATTGTTTCGTTATCATGAGTTCCTGTGTAAACAATGCAATTTTGATTATATTCATGAGGAAGAAAAGCATTAACCATTCCATTTTTCTTTGCTTCATCAGGATTAAATGCAAATTGTAAAACTTTCATTCCTGGAAAATTAAAATCATCTCGAAGTTTTCTTACGTCATCAGTTATCACACCAAGATCTTCTGCAATAAGAGGAAGTTTTCCAAGTCGTTTGTTTATTTGTTCAAACAAAGAATGAGCAGGACCTTTTACCCATTTTCCATTGATAGCAGTTTCTTCTCCAAACGGAATAGACCAATATGCTTCAAAACCACGAAAATGATCAATGCGTACAAAGTCAACAAGATTAAGAATATGCGAAATTCGATTAATCCACCAAGAATAATTATCTTTTTTCATTGCTGTCCAATCATACAAAGGATTTCCCCAAAGTTGACCAGTTGCTGAAAAATAATCTGGAGGAACGCCCGCAACTTGTTTAGGAGTTCCATTTTTGTCAAGTTGAAAAAACTTTTGATTTGCCCAAACATCAGAAGAATCTGCAGCAACAAAAATTGGAATATCGCCAATAATCGAAATTCCTTTTTTGTTAGCATAATCTTTAAGTTTTTTCCATTGTTCAAAAAAGAAAAATTGAATAACTTTGATTATCTCAATTTCTTCTGAATGTTCTTGATTCCATTTTTCAAGTGCTTTTGGATTGCACGAACTTAATTCTTTTGGCCAAAAATTAAACCAAACTGTTTTAATACCAGAAACTTTTTCATTTTGTGCTTTCTTATCATAAAACGATTTTATAGACATAAAATTGGCATAACTATTAAGCCAAGAATTATTGTCTTTCTTAAATGATTCGTACAAAATTTTATCTTCATTTGTACAGTTTGAAAGAAACCAAGTAGCACATTTATCAAGAACTGGAAGTTTCCACCAAACAACACTTCCATAATCAACAGGTCCATCATTTTTAATATATTCTGGCGGAACAATAAGACTTTCTTCTGTACGTTTATTTTTTACAAGTAAATCTAAATCTATCAAAAGCGGATTTCCTGCAAATGTACTAAAAGAAGCATAAGGCGAATCTCCATAACCTGTTGGTCCAAGAGGAAGAATTTGCCAAAGCGTTTGACCAGCGTTGCTTAACCAATCTAAAAAGTCATACGCTTTTTGCCCAATAGTTCCAATTCCTGGAACTCCAGAAAAAGATGTCGGATGCATGAGAATTCCACTTGTACGATTTGATTTCATAATTCACCACCAAATTAAGATAAAATTTATTTTATAAGATTTGTAAATATAGAATGAGCATCTATTGAATTAATAAGAATTCCTTCTTTGTAAATCGAAAGTGTATTATTACGACCATTTTCAAGATGTGCAGAAGTAATTCCGTGTTTAATTGAAATGTCAGCTTCCAAAAGTGCCGAAGCGTGATCACAAAGTCGAACAAGTTTTCCATCAATAGGATTGTATTTATCAAAATTATATTTTTCGTTTAAATCTTCAAAAGAAACGAGTTGAATTTTGCCATCGTAATAAATTCGATTTTCAAATTCATTGCTTGTAAAATACATAAGTTCTTGAGAATAAAAATCTTCCATACATGGAACAAGTTCCTTATTAACAATTTCATCTTCAATATGTTTTACAATTTGAGGAAGTTCATCTGTTGCTTGTTTTACAGGACTAATAATATCTCGAGTTACAGCTTCTGGCAAATCATGAAATAAAGCACTAAAAAAGTTATTGTAAATTCTTTTTTTCGAAAGTTTTACAGAATATTGACGGCTCAAAAGCAAAGACAAAATTGCAACAAAATAACTGTGCCCTAATACACTTGTATCTGGAATTCTTGGAGTTTGATTCCAACGACGTTGAAAACGAAGTTGTTCAATTTTCAAAAGGAATTCGAAAGGTCGTTGTTTTGTAGTTAAAAGTTGAAGTCCTCGTAAATCAAGATATTGCTGAATGTCGAAATTAAGTTCTTGTTCAATTTTTTGAAGGCGAATATATTCATTGACAGGCTTAATCATTTCAAGTTCGCGGATTGTCGAATATTTGTGAGCTGCTTTGTAAACATGGCAAGTAAGTTTATCTTCTTGCGAAATAGGAATTGAACCAGCTTTTTGACCTACATAAATTGTAAAATTGCGAAAAAGTTCATCATCGTCAATTAAAGATTTATATTGATTTAAGACCCATTCATTAAGTCGCATATATTCAGAAGGATATTCTAATTTTATCAAACTTTGAACAGGAGATTTTATATCACACAATGCAATCTTAATTAATAAATCAAAAAAAGAAGCATTGATAATCCAAGTCCAGTTAATTTCTTTTCCAGCATTTTCTTCAAATTTTCCAATAATGTAAGCAAGCACCATTTTTTCTGCTGCCTTATCCATTTCGATTAAATCAAATGGACGAATCAAATCATTCCATCGTTCAATTGAAAATGCTTCAAATATTTTTAATACAAGTTTTTTATTTAACATATTGTATAATTGCTTAATTACTCTTTCCGGACTTTTGGTCAGCTTCCATAAGCTTTTTCCAAGTAATTGCTTTGCGCTTTATTTCTTCGGCTTCTTCTGAATTTCCAAGTGCAACTGAAATTCGCCGAAGTGCAAGTAAAAAGTTTATGCCAGCATTGATGTCATCAATTCGCCTTGTAGAAAGTTCATATCGGTCACGATACGCAGTCGCAGATTCATCAAGAAGTTTTTTTACAAGTCGTATATAAAGAACGGTTGTTTCATAATCTGGAGAATTTGGATCAAAATAATCTTTAACCGCAGTTTTCATGTCTAACATATTTTTAGCAACAACTGCAAATCGACCATGCAATTCTACAAAAGACCATTTCCATTTACTATTATCACCAAAACCATCAATTACCATTTGAATTGCAAGCCCAAGTTTCTGAACCAACTGATATCTTTTTTGAATGGATGTATTTGCAATTGAGGCAAGTTGTTCTTGCAATTCTGAATAAGCAATATTAATTGAATTAGTTACAATTTCTTCAAGATAAATAATTGCTTTATAAAGCATTTTTCTTGCATCATTTAATGCATCATTATTTTTTACGCCAAGAATTTTTAAAGAAGTTCCATTAATGGCAATGTAAAGAGTTGCAATATAGATATTTTCTTCTGCTAATAACATTTTTTGATATTCTACGCCAGCAGAATTTCCTTTAATTACTTCAAGTATCTTTTTTTCTTTTTCAAGACATTCATTAATACGATTTTTGTAACCAGAAGTTTCATAATTAAATTGTTCTCGTTCATCGTTTGTAATTTTCGCCATAGAATTCCCCAAATCAATTTTATTTCATTATCTTCGCATTAGGAAAATTTTTCAAGCATCGCACGTGCATGTTCGAGCGACTGTTCACTTTTAGAATCACCAGAAAGCATTCTGGCAATTTCGGCAACACGCTGTTCACCTTCAACTGGAGTAACAAGTGTACTTGTCATATTGTTGCTGACATTTTTTTGTATTTTGATTTGATTATCGGCATAAACAGCGATGCTTGCCAAATGCGTAATACAAAAAATCTGTCTGTTTTTTGCAAGTTTTTTAATATGGCTACCAACACTTACTGCAACTTCACCACCGATTCCAGTATCAATTTCATCAAAAATCATAGTCGGAACATAATCGTTAGCAGCAAAAACAGTTTTTAGTGCAAGCATAACTCGAGAAAGTTCACCGCCAGAAGCGATTTTTGCAAGTGGAAGCAACGGTGAACCTGGATTTGCACTAATTAAAAATTCGATATTATCAAGTCCATAAGGACCACATTTTTGAATAACCTCCGTACCTGGTTTTTCTTGAATGCTAACAGAGAATTTTGCATCTTTCATTCCAAGTGTAGAAAGAATTTCTTCAACACTCAAAGCCATTTTTGAACTTGCCTCAATTCGCTTTGCTGAAATTTCTTTTGCAGTTCTGTAAACCTCTTTTTCAAGCGATGCAGTTTCTTTTTCAAGAACTTCAAGATTTGCAAAAGAATTCTCAAGTGCATCAAGTTCAATTTTAGATTTTTCAAGGTAATCAAAAACTTCTTTTAGTGGCGCATTAATATTTGAAGCATATTTTTTCTTGAGATTATAAATCAAACTAAGTCGTTCTTGAACAAAAGTAAGACGTTCTGGGTCAAACACAAGTGAACGAGAATATGTTTTTATTTCTTCTGATAAATCTGAAATTTCATAAAAAATGTTTTCAATTCTTGAGTCAAGTTCCTTAAGGGAATTATCAAAACCGTATGCTTTTTCTGACGATGCTCGAAGCTTTTTACAAAGCTCTATCATACCAAAAGTTTCATCGCCACTTAAAATATTATTGATATTTTCAACTTCAGTGTATAATTTTTCAAAAGAACTTAATTTTGCCTGTTCCGTTTCTAGTTCTAAATCTTCATCTGCTTTTAATTTTGCGTCTTCGATTTCTTTGATTGCAAAAGAAAGAAAATCAATTTTTTGATTTTTCTCTTTATCAGAAGTATTCATTGCAGCAAGAGTTTTTCGCTTTTCCACAAGTTCAGTAAAAAGTGAAGTAAAATCTAAAACCTTAGCGGAAAGTCCTGCATAACTGTCAAGAAATTTTCTATGCTCACTCACTTTCATAAGTGACTGATGCTCGTGTTGTCCGTGAATATCAACAAGAAAAAATGAAAAATTCTGAATATCATTTTTTGTAACAGGCGTTCCAGAAATCCAAGCGGCAGTTTTTCCGTTATCCCGAACATATCTTCTTAAAATCACTCGCTCATCTTCTATCTCAATTCCATGAACTAAAAGCCATTGACGAGCAGTTCTAGGTTCTTCATCATCTTTTAGAGGAATTTGATCAAGTTCATTTTTTGGTGGCAAGAGGAAAGTTCCGGTTACACTTGCCTCTTGGCAACCACTTCTAATTTGTTCCACACCAGCTTTTCCGCCAAGCAAAAAAGAAAGTGCCCCTATTAAAATAGATTTACCAGCACCAGTTTCACCAGAAAGAACTGTAAATCCTTGTTTGAATTCAAGATTTATGCTATCGATTAATGCAAAGTTCTTTATTGAAAGATCTTCAAGCATGAGGACCTCCAGACCAATTTAACTTAAATCGCAAAGCATTGTAAAAATTTTCTTTTGAAGTTCCTACAAGCAATGCAGGTTTATCAAAACGAGTAATTTTTACGATGTCATTTTCAAAAAGTTCATAAGGCATTTGACCGTCAACTGTAAGATTTACACATTTTTCCCTTGACGGAATTATCTTTATAGAAAGTTCGGAATTCGAATTTATTACAAGAGATCGCATCGAAAGAGAAAAAGGATTTATCGCAGTTATAACAATTGCATCAAGTTCTGGGTCAACAATTGGGCCGCCTGCAGAAACTGAATAAGCAGTAGAGCCTGTTGGAGAAGCGGCAATAATTCCATCGGCTTTACATCGTCCCAACGAAATTCCATTACACTCAAGATCAAAAATTATAGTTCTTGTGGCAAGTTTTGAACTGACGACAATGTCATTAAGTCCACAACCTGAAACTATTTCTTTGTTTTCACGAATTACAGAATAAGAAAGGAGGCTTCGTTTTTCAATTGATATTTTGTTATCAAGATAAAGCGAAAGCGATTCACGCCATTGATTTTTTTGAATACCTGCAATAAAACCAAACTGTCCAAGATTAATCGGAAAAACAGGAATTCTAAGAGGAGCACAACCACGACAAGCGTATAAAACTGTTCCATCACCACCAAGCGTAATTACAAAATCATAACCAGCAAAAGGATAAATCTTAGAAAATCCATTAAATTCCAACATATTAGAATTAATGTTTTTAGTATGCAAAAACTCTTGAATATTTTTTGCAAGTTCCTGAGATTCATTTTTATCTGTATTATAAACAATAAGGCAATTTACCATATTTTATTAAGGAAGTGTTCCTAAAACTTTTGCGATTTTATCTATCTGAGATTTTGTAAGTCTCGGATATAATGGAAATAAAGCCGTTCTCAAATAAAGTGATTTTGCATTCTTACAGTTTGAATAATCGTAAGGAAGTTTTTCTTCTTCCAAAAGATTTTCTTTCATTTTTTCAAGAATACCAATCACTGAATCTGCGAAGGCAATTGAAATTTCAATATCTTTTTTTGAAACATATTGTTTAACTTCTTTAAATCCACTGTTCAAAACAACAGGAAAAGAAAAAGCAGTAGAACCATATTCCATATCACGAACAAAAGTTTTATTTTTGCCTGCCATAATTGAACGATTATAAAGACTAAAAATTTCTTTTCTCATTTGTTCGTTACGTTTAAATTCTTTAAATTGAACAAGTGCAAGAGCCGCATTAATATCGGGCAACATTTGAATTCCTGTTGTTTCATCAGAAAGCCGTTTTAGAACAGGCCATTCTCTTCTACCAGGCGACATTACAATTGCTCCACCACCAGCAGTAATAACATCATGTTCTTCAAGTGCACAAATTGAAAAAATGCCAAACATTCCAGCTTTTTTTCCTTTCAATTCTTCCGATTTACTTTCACCTTGTTTTACCGAACTTTCTTGCTCTTGTTCCAAAATCATAGCTCCAGCACTTTGAGAAACATCTTCAATTACAGGAATTCCAAGAGCAATAATCGCGTTCAAATTAGGAAGAATTCCAAGTGGTTCATGGAGAATAAGCACACGACCGCCGTTTTTTATTCCTTCTTCAACTATCTCTGGAGTTACACAAGCAGTTGTCGAATCGACATCAAGTATTAAAGGTTCATAACCGGCTTGCTTTATTGCAAAAAGTTGCCAGCCTGGAGCCAATGCAGAAATCATAATCTTTGTGCCAGATTCAATTCCGCAAGCTTTTAAAGCGTAAGATACTGCAATATCAGGGCTTCTTAATGCCAATGCACCCGCACAACCAAAAAATTCTTTTACACATGTAATTAAACGCGAATTAATTTCGCCAGGACCAATTTTTTCATCTACCATGCATGTTAGTACTGCATCCATTTCCTTTCGGCGAATTGTTGAACTGAATGTCTGAATCATTTTTTTTACCTATGAGAAAATAATTTTAATTTGAAATCAATGTTTTTAATTCATATCAATAATATTCTGCAATTCTTTAGCATTAAACAATTTTCTTATATCTAACATAATCAGATAATGTCCAGATTCTTGTCTTATAACACCTTGAATATATTCAGTTCCTATTCCACTAAGCATTTGAGGGGGAGCTTTTATATCACTTTCATTTACTGCAACAACTCTAGCAATACGATCAATGATAACGCCGATTTTATTTCCATCAATGTTTAAAATAATAAAACCGCCTTCAAATTCGTTATCACCCTCAAGTACAGCTTTTTTAAGTCTAAAGCGTTTATGCAAATTAATTACAGGAATTATTTCTTTTCTGAGATTAAATATTCCTTCTACATAATATGGAGCATTAGGAATCGGACGAACAGTTTGAACTCTTACAATTTCTTTTACATCCATAATGTCAACACCGTAAAGTTCGTCCCCTAGTTGAAAAGTTACAAGCTGATATTGCGACTCATTATCTGCCATAAATCCTCCAAATGCCATTTTTATTTATAAATCACAAAGCATATTATTATATTATTTTAAAA
>CAZOTD010000078.1:0-7959 GCA_964582685.1 uncultured Treponema sp.
ATATAATGAATATATGCACTTTTGGATTAAGAATTTAAGAAAATTTTTAATACTATTTATTTTATTAGTTGGTTCAAGTTTTTCTGCTTTTTGTGTTTCTCGAGGTGGTCAAGATTTAATTTTGCCAGGCTCTTGGGTTTATGATGCACTTTTGTCAATTGAAATGGAAATGGCTCGTGTAACATTTTCTGATCAAGCACCAATTTCTATAAGTGAGCTTAAATGTTATCTTGATGATGTTGATTATGAGCGTTTAAGTGAACCTGGTAAAAAACAATACAATCGTCTTGAAGCATATATTCTTGAAAAAAATTGGTCTTGGAATTTTGGTCTTTTTTCGATTGGAACTGAAATTTCTGTAAATCCAGAGTTTTATTATAAAACAAATCCAGAAATTTCTTGGGTATATGATTATACAAAACAACAAGCACTTTTAGATCTCCCACTAAAATTTGGAATTGGAGATTATCTAACAGTTTACATGGGACTTTCATGCTCGCAAAATTATACTGCAAAATTTTCACATGAAAATCATATTAATCACTTTTTCTCTTTAGAAACATTTGATCCAATTCTTGTTCACGAAAATTATCTTTCTGGTGGATATATGTGGGAAAACGGAGTAGGATTTAATATAAGGCTTGGTTCTGGAACGCAAAGTCTTGGTAATACTTTAATGCCAAGCATTCTTTTGTCTGAATATTTGACAGATGCTCCTTTTGCAAATTTGCGTTTTTTTTCACCGATTTTTCAATATGATTTTAATGTTACTCAACTTTCAAGAGCATCATATTTTTATTCACATAAAATTCAGTTTAGATTTTTTAAAAAAATTCAACTTTCATTTATTGAAGGAGTTTTACCTTATAACGCTTTTGATTTGCGGTTTGTAAATCCTTTTGGAATTTTTCATGATTATACTTTATTCAAAGAACATGCTGGACGCGTTAATTCATTTTTTGGTGCAAAATTTTCTTTTTCACCATGTAAATATTTAAGAATCTACGGACTTTACGCTCAAAATGAACACAATTTGCCTATGGAACATGATGCAACCCCTGAAGGTAATGGATTTCAAATTGGGGGAGAAACTTATGTTCCTCTTAAAAAAGGATATTTCCATGCTGGCATTGAATTTTATCATACATTGCCTTATCTCTTTATAAAAGAAACTCCAAACATTTCTTTTGCAAAAGTTTTTTCTGAAATGGTTGATAATGCTGGAACATATTATCAATGGATGGGAAATCCATTAGGACCAGATTCAATTGCTTTTCAAGTTGCTTTAGGTTATGAAATGCCTGAAGTTTTTTCTGTAGATGTTGCGTATAGTTTTGCTGCTAAAGGTGAATTTTCTGGAACTTCAATTTTTGAAAATAGCAAATGGTCTAAAAATGATTTTAGTTTTAACGAAGCAAACTGGATTTATCCTACAGATACGATTCATCCTAACGGATATAAATATAAAACGCCGACTGGACTTCCAGAATACGAAAATAAAATTTCTGTAAAAGGAACTTTGTCCCCACTTTCTTGGATGACTATTGTTTTACAACCTTCGTACACTGTTATTGTTAACGCAAATCATGAAGCTGGTAAAGTTAAGCATGGTTTTGAAATTATTTGTAGTACAAGAATTAATTTAACTAAAATGTCACATAATTGTCCGTCTGTGGATTTTTTATTTACAGATGGAAAATAAATGAGGTAAACAACTATGAAAAGAAAAATGAAAAAAGTATTTGGTTTTATTTTAATAAGTTTTTTGTTTTGTTTTGCACAAATTTATGCGCAAGTTTCTTTTGATCCAAATGAAAACTTTTACAAAGATGCAAAAAACTGGGAAACAAAAGGAATTATTTCGTGGCTTCCACAAATTCGCCCATATTCTGTAAATACTATAAAAAAAATTCTTGAAGATGTAAAAGAAAATGGTAGTGAAGAAGATATTTTGCTTGCAGAATACTATGAATCAAAGTTTTTTACAAAATTCTGGAATGCAGGAATTACTTTAAGCGATGATTTAAAACTTTCTAATACAAATAATGGTGTAACTAATTTTTTTACTGTTGAGCCAGAAGTTTTTGGAGATGCTTCTATACATAATCTTGTTGGTCTTGGCTACAGACTTGGTGTACTTTCTCAGGATTCTAGAGTATCTGAAAAAAGTATTTTACCTCTTTTTTATACGTCAAACAATAATACCTATAATGACCCTTTTACAGTTGGTAGTGTTATCTCAAATATTGATATGGGTGCAAATTTGACTGTTGGTAGTGATAATGTTTATGGAATGTTAGGTATTAATCGTCTAGCGTTTGGTCCTTTTTTAAATGATTCAGTTTTGCTAAATGGAGGACAGTTTCATTCTGGAAATCTTTCATTTATTTACGAAGGCGAAAAATTTGGATATTCTCAAATTTTTAGTACTATATCTCGTGCTACGAATAATGCCGAATCTAATTCTTTTTTTCCAGAAAAATATTTTGCATTTCACTCATTTAGATTTACTCCGATAAAACAATTTGCTGTTACATATTTTGAAACTACAGTTTATACAGATAGATTTGATCCATCATATTTTCTACCTGTTCCATATATGGTCATTCAAGGAATGTACGGGGCAAGCGATAATACAATGAGTGGTCTTGTTTTTGATGTTCGCCCTATTGATAGACTTGGAATTTCTCTTTCGACTATCATTGATGATATAGATCTTAATGGTTTTGCAATAGGTGAATTTGATACAAAATTAAAAATGGCATTGCAAGGAGGAATTAATTATGTTCCTGAGGTTTCTTTTGTAGAAAATCTTTCAATTGATTATACACTTGTAACACCTTATACATATACGCATTGTCGGCCTGCAAAAAAATATGCTTTATCAGAAATTTCAAGTATTAAAGATAATTACAGTAAAGATAATTTTACAAATCGACTTACAAGTCTTGGAACAAAGATTCCTCCAAATTCAGATAGAATTCACTTTAGCGGAACTTTCAAACCTATTGACAAGCTTCGACTTGATTTTAGTACTACATTTGTTCGCCATGCAAATATTGCAGAATCACTTACAGATGAGGAGGCAAAATATTTTCTTGATGCAAATGAAAAGGTAAAAGAGAGTGGTCATTATTTTTCAACTGATGGTTCAATTTGGACAAGTTCAATTACTTGGGGAGATACCGCTTGGAAAAACCGTTTTATGCAACAAGAGCATAAAATGTATGTTTTACAAGTTGCTTTAAATGCAGAATATGAACTTCCAAGAATGAAAGTTGGTTCTTTACTTTTTAATTTTGGATATATGTTTGAATATATTTACAACAAAGGCGTAGATGAAGATATTTACAGAACAGGAACTGATGTTGCCGAAGCAAAAAAAAATTGGGTTGCAAATTTAAGAAATGTGTTTAATAATTATATGAGTTTTTCTGTTAAATATTATTATTAAAATTGTTTTCAAATTGGGAGAGCAAGATGCGCGAAAAACGAAAATTCTTATTTTTCTATTTAACCACTGGTGCCGGCCATATTTCTACTGCTCGGGTTATGAAGGATTCTATTCTTAAAAATAATCCTAATGCAGAAATTATAATGGTAAATGGGTTTGATAGAAAAAATTATTTAGGTCAGATTATTTTTGAAAAAGGATATTATGTTTCTACTAATTTTATGGCAGGACTTTTTCCTTTGGCGTACGATTTAGCTCAAGCGCGATTTTTTCAAAAAAATATGCTTAGACTTATTTATCCTCATACACTTAAATATTTAAAACAAGTTATTCAAAAAGAACAACCAACAGATATTGTAAATTTTCATTTTGCATTGACACCAATGCTTAATGCAATTGTAAAACATTCAGATTTTAAAATTAATTTTACAACAATGGTGACAGATCCTTTTACAGCTCCAAATTGTTGGTTTTACGAAAAAGATGTACGATATTTTGTCTATTCACAAAGGGCAAAAGATATTGGATTAAAACTTAAAGTTCCAGAGAAAAATATTACAATTGTTCCTTTTGCTCTTAATCCAAAATATCAAGAGAAAATAACAAAACAAGAAATTATTTCTCTTAAGGAAAAACATGGTTTTGATTTAAACAAAAAAGTTCTTCTCATGGTAGGTGGTGGAGATGGAATTCCTGGTGCTATCGAAATTATTAATAAATGTATCAGTTGTAAGGCGGAATTTAGTGTTGCAGTAATTTGTGGAAATGACAAAGTAAAACAAACTTATTTGGAGTTCAAAAAAAATCAAAATCCGCAATTTGATTTACATGTCTATGGTTTTATTGATTATCTTGATGAACTTGTAAAAATTTGCGATTGTGTTGTAATGAAAGCAGGACCTGCTACTCTCATCGAAGTTCTTTCTTGCAAAAAGCCTGTAATTATTTGTCGCTATATTCACAACCAAGAAAAAGGTAATATGCAATACGCAGTAGAGCACAATGTTGGATACTTTATTCAAAATCCGTCAAATATTTATGACAAAGTTGAAGATCTTCTATATGACAAAGATTTTGATAAGAAAATGGAAAGTCGTTTTGCAGCCTTAAATCTTGATACTGAAACTGATAAAACTGCAAAACTTCTTCTTTCATTTTAATTTATAGCGATTCAAATGCATAATAATGCTTTACAACTCTCTGCTCAAATGCTTTTTTGATAAGTTCATCAGGATTAATCTTATTGTAAATTTCTTTTGCTTCTTCAATTGATGCTCTTAAAATTGGATGTCTAGGACTGAAAAGTACACAACAATCTTCATAAGGAAGAATTGAAATTTCATAAGTTTTAATGAAATTTGCAGTTTCTACAATTTCTTCTTTATCAAGTCCAACGCAAGGACGAATTAAAGGCAAAGTTGCCATACTTTCTGTTACTGCCATATTTTCAAGTGTTTGACTTGCAACTTGACCAAGACTTTCTCCTGTAATGAGGCAACTTGCATTAATATGTTTTGCAAGCAAATTACTTGCTTTCATCATACACATTCTTAATGCAATTGTACTCCAATTTTCTGGCGCCTTTTCTTTTATAAGCATTTGAACATCTGTAAAGGGAATTATATTCAATGTTGTTTGCATTCCATAAGTTGAAAGAATTTTTGCTAAGTCTTCAACTTTTTTTTGTGCTTCGTCGGAAGTATAAGGATAACTGTGAAAGTAAACACATTCGATTCTCATTCCTCGACGAATCATTCTGTAACCTGCAACTGGACTGTCAAGTCCTCCAGAAAGAAGTAAAAGTCCTTTTCCACTTGACCCAACAGGAAGTCCTCGACAACCAATTTGGGAATTCGTATAAACAAAACATTTTTCGCGAACTTCAATATATATGATTACATCAGGAGAATGAAGGTCGACTTTTAAAATTTTATTATCAAAAAGTGTGCTAGCAGATTCTTTCATAATTTGATACGAATTCATTGAAAAAGATTTGTCGCTTCTTCTTGCTTCAATTTTAAAAGTTTTTGCACCATTTTCTTTTGCAATAAGTCCAAGTTCTGTAACTGTTTTCGTGATTGATTCAATGTTTTTTTCGCAAATTTCAGTTTTTGCCCAACCTGTAATTCCAATAAGATGATTTAAACAAAATTCAACTTTTTCACAAAATTCTTCTTCAACTTCAATATACATTCTTCCTGCACGAAGAATTACGTTAACTGGAAGATGTTTTAAAAAATCTTTTGTATTTCGAACAAGTTGATGTTCAAAAGATTTTATGTTAGAACCTTTAAGAGTGAGTTCCCCAAGTTTTGCAAGATAAGTAATTTTCATAGAAAAAATTATATAAGAAATAATTTGTTTTTCCAATAATTTTTAAAAAGAAATATTTTTGCAAATAGAGCGTTTTTATTAAATCTATTGAATTAGTTCATATTTCCAATTATAATTTTGAAAATGTACAGTATTGATAGACTTTTACATTTTAGATCTCAATCATCTCGTAATCTCGGAAAAACTATTGTGCAAATGTTAAAAAAGGCCGCACAAGAAAGTCCCCAGACAACTTTATTGGCATTTAAAAATGAAATTGGTAATTATGAATATCAAAGTTATCAACTTGTTTATCGCCATATTTTGAATCTTGCTTGTGCATTAAAATCTTTTGGAATTAAAAGAGGCGATTTGGTCGGTTTGATATCTGATAATCGCCGTGAATGGTTTATTACTGATATGGCTTTGCTTAGTCTTGGCGCCGCTGATATTCCGCGTGGTTGTGATTCTATGGGAACAGAAATCAGATTTATTTTGAATTTTACTTCTTGTAAAGTTTGTTTTTTTGAAAATGAAAAACAACTTTCTAAAGTTCTTGATTCTATTGATGAAGTTCCAGAATTACAAGATGCAATTCTTTTTGATTCTCCATCTGATCTTACAATGGAACGTGCAGCACTTTTAGGAATTCGCGTTCACAAATTTATTGATTTTGAAGATAGCGGAAAAAAATCTACTGATGCACAACGTGCAGAAATTGAAGAAGAAATTGATAAAACTGAAGGTTCCGAACTTGCAACTATTATTTTTACTTCTGGAACAACAGGAACACCAAAAGGTGTTATGCTTTCGCACGATAATTTTATGGCACAATGTGAAGTAATTCAAGATGTTTTAACTACGGCAAAAGAAGGAGATTTATGGCTTTCTGTACTTCCGGTTTGGCACATTATGGAACGCGCTTTTACATATTTTATTATTGCATTAAAAAGTGGAATTGCTTATTCAAAGCCAGCTGTTGAATATATGAAAGAAGATATTAAGGCAATAAATCCACATTGGATTGCAGGAGTTCCTCGACTTTGGGACGCATTTACTCAAAGTTGGTATCGTGAACAAAAACGAAAAAATGGATTTTCACTTGCGTTTTTTAATTTTGCTATGGCAAGTGAAAAAGCATTTTGTTGGGCTCATGATCGTGTGTTTGGTTGGATTTGTCGTTTTTCTGTAAGGCAAAAAATATTTGATAGAATTTATGGTTTTATCCCATTTTTACTTCTTTCTCCATTTGCAGGTCTTGGTTATTTAACAGTTGTAAGAAAACTTCGTCGTCGTTTTGGAACTAGAATTAAAGCTTGCTTTTGCGGAGGAGGAAGTCTTCAGCCAGAGAATGATCTTATTTTCCGTGCACTTCGAGTTCCACTTTTAGACACTTATGGAATGACAGAAACAGCGCCAATACTTTCTATCAGAAGTCCCAAAAAACCGATGTCAGGTTGCGTCGGAAAAGTTTTTCCATCTGCAGAAGTAAAAATCGTTCCAGAAAAAGACGGCATTCCACTTGCTTCAACTCCGTTGGCTCCGGGAAAACGTGGTATAATTTTTGCTCGTGGTAGGCAAGTTATGAAAGGTTATTATCGACGACCAGATCTTACAAAAAAAATTATTGACAACGATGGTTGGATTAATACAGGAGATTTGGGAATGCTTTCGAGTGCCAACGAAATTTCAATTACGGGACGCGCTAAAGATACAATTGTATTAATGGGTGGAGAAAATATTGAACCTCAAATTATCGAAAATGCAATTTGTCGTAGTGTTTATGTCGAATCTTGTGTTGCAGTTGGACAAGATAAGAAATATATCGGTGCACTTATTGTTCCTCGCAAAGATAATATTCTTCAATATGCAAATGAAAATAGAATTTATTATGACGACTATCAATCGCTTTTGGAATTAAATGAAATTCATAATTTAATCAGAGGAGAAATTGATCGTTTTACAGATGAAAAAAATGGCTTTCGAACTTGTGAAAAAGTAGCAAAATTCATTTTATTGCCAGAAAGTTTTCAAATTGGAAAAGAAATCAATGCAAAACAAATTGTAATGCGTCACAAAATCGAAACAATTTATTCAAAAGAAATTACAAAACTTTTTGCATCAAAATTAAATTCCTAACTTGATTTCTTTTTCTGCCGATATTAAATTTGTGAAAAAATATATTGTTTCTA
>CAZOTD010000079.1:0-7844 GCA_964582685.1 uncultured Treponema sp.
ATAAAATGCTATCATATATATTAGTAAAGTTTTAATCATTTTTGGAGGTTTTATGACACTACAAGAAATGCTAAGTCAAAGTTGTCTTTTGACTTTACTTGGAATGGGAATTGTTTTCTTGTTTTTAATTATCATGATTATTTGTATGTATGCACTTCATGAAATTTTACATGCATTCAAAATGGACAAAGATGAGTCTGCTGAAAACGCAGTCGCAAATACTTCTGGAGTTGTTTCTGCTCCAGTTGCTACAACTTCAAACGACACAGCTGTAGTTGCCGCAATTGCTGCTGCTGTTCATGATAAAGTTTTAAAATCGTAATTATTTTTTTGGAGAATTAAAATGGCAAAAATAGGAATAACAGAATTGGCAATACGAGATGCTCATCAATCTCTTCTTGCTACTCGTATGACTACAGCAGATATGCTTCCTGCTTGTGGAATGCTTGATAAGATTGGATACTCATTTATAGAAGGTTGGGGAGGTGCAACTTACGATTCTTGTATTCGTTTCTTGAACGAAGATCCTTGGGAGCGTTTGCGAAAACTTCACGCAGCACTTCCAAATTCAAAAATTATGATGTTGCTTCGTGCCCAAAATCTTCTTGGATATCGTCATTATGCTGATGATGTTGTTATAAAGTTTGTTGAAACCGCTGCAAAAAATGGAATCGATTGTTTTAGAATTTTTGATGCTTGTAATGATCCTCGCAATATGGAATGTGCGACAAAAGCTGCTAAAAAAACCGGAAAGCATGTTCAAATGGCGATTTCTTATGCTGTAACGCCGTTTCATACAATCGAAAAATATGCTGACCTTGCAAAAACTTATGCTGACTTTGGAGCTGATTCAATTTGTATAAAAGATATGTCTGGTCTTTTAAAACCATATGTTGCTTATGATTTGGTAAAGGCAATAAAAGCAAAAGTTGATTTGCCTGTTGAAATCCATTCGCATGCAACTACAGGACTTTCTGTTGCGACACTTTTAAAAGGAGCAGAAGCGGGAGCCGATATTCTTGATACCGCAATTTCTTCTTTGTCAATGGGAACAAGTCATTCCCCAACAGAAACAATTGTTGAAATGTTAAAAGATACAGAACTTGATACACAACTTGATACGAAAGCACTTCTTGAACTTGCAGCATATTTCCGTGAGGTGCGCACGCATTATTCTTCACTTGAATCTAAATTCCTTGGAGCAGATACTCGTATTCTTCTTTCTCAAGTTCCAGGTGGAATGCTTTCTAATCTTGAAAGTCAATTAAAACAGCAAAATGCTGGCGACAAAATGGACGAAGTTTTGGCGGAACTTCCAAAAGTTCATAAGGATGCAGGATATGTTCCTCTTGTAACTCCTACTTCGCAAATTGTTGGAACTCAAGCTGTTATGAATGTTCTGATGGGTAAATACAAAGTTATGACTCAAGATTTTAGAAATCTTGTTACAGGAAAATTTGGAAAACTTCCAACAGACGCTAATCCTGATTTAGTAAAAGAAGCTCTTAAACAGAATAATATGACAGAAGTAATGACTTGTCGCCCTGCAGATATGATTGAACCAGAATGGGATAAAATGGTGGAAGAAGCAAAAAATGCAGGTGGTGATGGTTCTGACGAAGATACTCTTACTTATGCAATGTTCCCAAATGTTGCTCCTAAGTTTTTTGCAGAGCGTTCAAAAGGTCCAGTTGACGCTGCTTTAACTTTTGAGAAGAAAGAGGTTGCAGAACTTCCAAAAGAAAATAAAGGCTCTTCTTATTCAATTAATGTAAATGGAACTTCTTACAATGTTACAACTGGTCCTGCTGGCGATACAATGTCTGTAAATGTAAACGGAACATCATATAATGTATCATTTGGTGCACTAGGAAGCACTCCTACAACAAATGCTGGTCCAATTGCATCTTCAAGTTCAGTTGCTCAAGTTGTAACGGGAGGAATTGACATAAAAGCGCCAGTTGCTGGAACTCTTCTTAAACAAATTGTTCAAAACGGAAGTTCAGTAAAAAAAGGCGATACAGTAATTATGATTGAATCTATGAAAATGGAACTTGAAGTAAAAGCACCAGAAGATGGAATAATCACATATTCTGTACAACCAGGAACGCAAATCCAAGCTGAGCAAGTGTTAGCAACTCTCGGCACAACTTCATCAATGTCAGTTCAACAAGTTCAATCAGTACCGATTCAAACAACTCCTGCACAAGCTGCTCCAGTTGTTCAAGAAACTTCCGTTTCAACTAGTGCAACTCCAATTAAAGCGCCAGTTGCTGGAACATTGCTTAAGTATGCAGTTGCAGAAGGTTCTTCTGTAAATCCTGATACGACAATAATTATGATTGAATCTATGAAAATGGAACTTGAAATAAAAGCTGGCAAAGCTGGTAAAGTTCATTTTATTGCTCAACCTGGAACTCAGATTTCTGCAGAGCAAATATTAGCTGAAATTAACTAAGGACTGATACATGAACGAATTAACTCGTGATAAAAAACATATTTTAAAAGCAACTGTTTGCATTATGCTTATTGCACTTCTTGCTTCTTTTATTGCAAGACCTTCAGTTCAAGCGCAAGAAGAGCCAGTGTCTAGCATAACAACAGAATCTACAAAATTGGTTAGTACGGACCACAAAATTGAAATTGGAACATTTCTTGTAAATATTTGGAAGTCAACAGGAATTTACAAGATAATTCATTCTGAAACTCCACAAGAAGCGGCAGAAGCTGCAGAAGCGACAGAAAGATTGGAAGCTTCAAAAAAAGCTCAAGAAATAGCTGCCGAAAAAGAACTTATTGCTAATCCAATTGAAGGTTGGAAGAAAGTTGTAATGATTGCAATTGGGTTTCTTATTATTTGGCTTGCTGTTGCAAAAGGCTTTGAACCATTGCTTTTAATTCCGATTGGATTTGGAACTGTTCTTGTAAATATTCCAGGTGCTGGAATGGGAAATGCTCCAGATGGAATGCTTAATATTATTTACAAAGCAGGTGTAGGAAATGAATTTTTCCCAATGCTCATTTTTATGGGAATTGGTGCAATGACAGATTTTGGACCATTAATTGCAAATCCTAAAATGGCATTACTTGGAGGTGCTGCACAATTGGGCGTTTTTGCAACTTTAATTGGTGTTTCGCTGTTGAATTTTACAGGAATCGACCCATATACAATAAAAGAAGCTGCAGCGATTGCTATTATTGGTGGTGCTGATGGTCCAACTTCAATTTATGTATCAAGCAAACTTGCACAAAATCTTATGGCAGTAATTGCTGTTGCCGCTTATTCTTATATGGCACTTGTTCCAATGATTCAACCTCCTATTATGAAAGCACTTACAACAAAAAAAGAACGACTCATTAAGATGAAGCAACTTCGTTCTGTTTCAAAAACAGAAAAGACATTGTTTCCAATTCTTCTTTTAATTATTACAATCCTTCTTCTTCCGCCTGCTGCTCCACTTATCGGTATGCTTGCATTCGGAAATTTTGTAAAACAATGTGGCGTTGTAGAGCGTCTTTCTAAAACGATGGAAAATGAAATGATGAATATTGTTTCAATTCTTCTTTCTCTAGGAGTTGGTAGCCAAATGACACCAGAAAAAATCATGAATCCAAAATCTCTTGGAATTATTTTTTTAGGTCTTTGTGCTTTTGCAATTGCAACTGCTGGAGGTGTTCTTATGGCTAAATTTATGAATTTATTTCTCAAAGAAAAAATTAATCCTCTTATTGGTTCTGCAGGAGTAAGTGCAGTTCCAATGGCAGCTCGAGTATCAAACAAAGTTGGAATGGCAGAAGATCCTACAAACTTCTTGTTGATGCATGCAATGGGACCAAATGTTTCTGGTGTAATTGGAACTGCGGTTGCCGCTGGTGTGTTTATTGCAACATTTGGTTAATTAAAAAAAAACTTTATACACAAAAAAAGGCTGTCCATTTTTTTGGGACAGCCTTTTTTTGTGTTTGCAAGTATTATAAATTATTTTGCTATTTCAATCTTAAGTACATTATAACTGTAATTCGTATCATTTACAGTAAAATCAAAATCATCACCAGTTTTGTGATCAAGAAGTTGGTTACCAAATGGAGACATATAAGAAATAATATTATTGTCTGGATCTGATTCCCAAGGTCCAAGAATTGTATATGTTTCCTCTTTGCCTGTAAGTTTGTTTTTCAGAGTTACAGTTGTAGCAAATGAAACTACAGAAGATGTTGCTGTTGTAGGGTCAAATACTACAGCACGATTTAATTCTTCTTGAAGTTTTGTAAGTTGAACATTCAAGTAATGTTGAGCCTCTTTTGCTGCTTTATATTCTGCATTTTCTTTTAAGTCGCCTTGAGCTCGTGCTTCGGCAATTTCTTGTGCGTTAGCAGGAATATCAACTTTTTGGATTTTTTCAGCAAGCTTTTTCTTTTCTTCCATTTTTGCAGATGTAACAAGCATTCCTCTTGGCGCTGCAACTTTTTCTTCTGTTGTGTGGAATTTGAAATTTGGATATTTATCAAGAATTTTTGAACGAAGACTTGCTTTAATATTTGGCTCAAGATCTGGAATGTCGTCAATCAAAGTATACATTTTTTTAACAGTATCTTCGTTATTAGCAAACATGTAATTTGCAAGCGTATCTGTCTTGAAAAGAAGTTGAGTAGCAGTTTTGTTAATTTTCTTATTTTCTGTTGTATTTACATGATTGTTGATTTCGCGGAATGTTAATTCGATAATTTGAATTAGTGCAATAAGTTGCTTTTCGTATGTTATGCCACAATTTTTGAACCATTCTTCATTTTGGCATTTTTCAAAGAAATAAAGAACTGCTTCTCGGAAATCTTTAACATCTTCAAATGCTGTTTTTGCAAGATTTTTAAGTTTGTCTGAATAACCTTTTTCCAGAAGTGCTCTAATCATTTTTTCTTGAAGAACTGTAGGGAAAAGTTTTATGTATTCATCTGCCCAATTAGGAAGAAGTCTAATATTAGTAAGAAAGTCTTCTTTGAGAGAAGTATTTTTAGTATCTTTAAGTGCATTGTACATTTCTCTTGGATCATCGATGTCATCATAGATTTGAGCAAATGTGTATTTGCAATTATAAGCATGTTGCGGAATAACTTTTCCGATGTACTGAACTACAAGATAAGATGCCAAAACTTGATCGGTTACTTTTGTAATTGTCTTAATAAATCCGATAAAATAATTATACATATCAACAAAAAGTTCACTTTCTTTATCAGTTTCATCGTTATTTACAAATTTCATTATAATATCAATTCTGTTGAAGAATTGCTTTTGAGCTTTGAACTCATTTGCAAATTTTTCTTCTTGACTGATTTTATGATCACGAACAATGTACTGATTAATGTCATTAGGATTGACACCAAAAGTTGAATCAGTTTCAAGAATTTTTTTAGCTTTTGAATTCCAGCTTGTCCATTCTCCTGAAGAAAGGATTACAGGAACAAGTTCTGCTTTTATTTTCTTAAAGTTGCAACTGTTGTCAAAACTCTTGATTATAATTTTAAGTGTTTCAGCAATATTTTCTTTTACGAATTTAGAAAGTTCATCTTTAGATTTTGTTGCTTTTAAAACCCAAATATGATCTTTAGACAATGGAGTTAGTGCACTGATTGCCATTTTTAGTGACATATCGTGAACACCATTTTTCTTTCCAAAGTTGATTGTAAGAACATCATTTTCAACTTTGCGAATGATTCCAACACCCCAACTTCTGTGGAATACAAAGTTTTTAGAATCAAAAGCAATGTGTTTTTCAAAATCGTTGATAGCTTCAAAAACATTACGGAAATTCTGTGTAAGATCTGACGAGCGTATGTATTCCTCAAGATGACTGTGGGCATTATATTTTCCGCGATAACATTCAGTGATTTCTCTTCTTGCCCAAGGATCTTTTGGATCAATTGCAAGAATTAGTTTTAGAATGTCAATGGCAGTATCCCATTGTTTATTATCTTTGTACCAATTATAAAGTTCTTGCATCAAAAGTGCAGATTTATCTTCGCTGATTGATTTTGCGATTTTTCTTTGCACAAGAAGGAAAAAGTCAATTTCCTGAGGAATTGAAGAAACAAGTTTTGTCCATAATTCTTTTACAGGTGCAATATTTTTTGCAGCAACATAACGCAAAAGTGCTTTTTTATAATAAGGAATTGCATTATCAGAACCAATTTGTTCGTAGTGCTCTGCAAGTGCTTTTGCAAGTTCGGCTTCTTCAAAATCAAGTTTAACAATTTTTTCGTAAAGATCCCAAACTTTATCGTTGTTTTCATCTCGATAACATTTTGCAAGAGTTCTGAGAGCGAATTTATTATTTTCATCTTCTGCAAGAACAGTTTCGCAAAGATATATTACGATTGGTCCTTTATGTGCTTTCTGGAAAATATCAACGAGCGTGATAAGATTTGAGTTATCAAGAGCACCGTCTCGAACAGAAAGAATGCCAGAGATATATAATGCAATAATGCTATCCTTTGAATTAGTTAAATAACTATCACAAATTGCCTTGATTTCGGCAGTGCAATTTTCTTCTCTTGCTTTTTCAATAAGAGCAGTAAGTTCTGTTAAATTGTTTTTTGTGTAATTGCTGATTGTAGCACGAGTCCATGTCTCTTCTTTTAGCATTTCTTGTACTTTTGTTTCAAGTTCCTTAGACATAAGGGATATCTCCTTTTTTATTAAAAACTCACTCTGTTTCTGCTATTTTGTATATGCTTCATAAATAACAGGATCTAAAATTTTTATTCTTTTTAGAATATTTCCAATTTTGGAATTATCTTCTGTATTCATTGTGTAATAATCAATGAGCCAGAAGTAAAGATTGCATAATCTTGGTTCAAGTAATTTGCAATTGCAAGAAGGATCTTTTAACTCATTCTCTAATGTGTAAATTTCTTGATTCAATTTGGAAACTTCTTGTGGGCGAAGCATTCGTTTTACCGTAAATACGCCGAAAATGTTTCCGTATACAGGAATCCATTCCTGAAGTTCTTCTCCTATGTAACCTTTGTCTTCAATCTTACGAATCAAACATTGAATCAATTCAGAATCAAGAAAACAAAGATTGATTTTTTGAGCATCAATGTAAAATGCTTCTCGAAATAAAACTTTTGCATTTCTGTCTTCGCCACAAAGTGCATAACAGTCAGCAAGTTCCGCAATAACAGCAGAAACTCCTTGTCTTAATTTATTTGCTTCTACAAGATAGTTTTTTGCAGTTTCATATTCACCTAATTTTTTATAGCACAAACCGATTTTACGGTTAATTTCTGCTCGCTGATTATTGTCAGAAACATTAATCAGTTGATAATAAATATCAAGGGCAAGCTTAAAAATTCCACATCTAAAATTATATAAAACAAAATCATCTGGCGTGTATTTTTGCTTGTCAATGTAAGAGGTAAAGGAAATCCATTCCGATAGAAGTGTTTCTCCTCTAGCATAAGGTTCTTCGATAAAAGGAAGTTGTCGAATGATATTAACCCAGAAAGAAAAACAATTTACAGCAAATTGAATACGTTCGTTATCCAATGCGTCTATAAGGAGCTGGTTAAGAATATCATTAGCCTGTAAAATGTCACCACTTTTTACAATTTGACAACATTCTTTAAACTTTTCTTCAATTTGCTCATACATACCCTATATTCACTATATATTTCTGCAAATTTTTAGTCAATTGGAAAAATGAATTTTTTTTTAAAATGTTATTGGCTTAGGTCCAACTTCCAGAGATTCTGATTTAATTGCTTTAGGTGAAGCCTGGACATCAGTACTTTCAAAGCCCCCAGGTGATTCTAACATTCGTCTGGGGTTGAAAACCACTGTACAGACC
>CAZOTD010000080.1:0-7702 GCA_964582685.1 uncultured Treponema sp.
CAACTGGACTTACATGAACTAATTTTCTTAATGTAAACAACATTGAAAGTAAAGTAGTTACGATGATAACAGATACAAAAGCAAGAATTTTAATTCCATTAAAATACGACAAAAGATGGCCGCCTGTTAAAAATAAATCAAATCCTGTAATAAATGAAAGATTAAATACAGAAGCAATTTTACAAATTATTAAGGAAAAAATAAAACCCAGTATTGCACCAGAAAGTAAAAGAACAAAAGCTTCTGTAACAAACATTTTCATAACGCCAGAAGGCTTCATACCTAAAGCACGCATTGTTCCTGTTTCAATATTTCGCTTAATTACAATAACTCTATATGTACTTGAAATTCCAACTGCGATTATTACAGCAAGCAGAATAACAATAATGCTAACAATAAGTCGCAACGCTTGAACAAGCATTTTAAGTTCAGATACATTTGATTCAAGAGGCACTAAAATATATTTTTTTTCGGGAGTTGGATCAATGCTTTTACTAAATTCATCGTAAAAATCAGTTTTTATCATTCCAAAAGGGAACATATTCACTTTAGTTTCAAGTTTTTCTTGAAGTGCATAAAGTTCTAAAATCGAAGGTGAACCATTTTTATAATAAATGCTAATTCTGTCAATTGTGTTTTCAATGTTAAGAACTCTCATCAAAGATTCATAATTCACGTAAGAAGTATACATTCCTAAAACACTTGCATCTTGAAAAATTCCTGTCAACACAAGATTGATTGTATTAACGTAACCAGAATCTGTTTCTACATATAAAGTAACATAATCGCCTGCATGGCAACCCAATTTTTTTGCAATAGGTTCTGAAAGAAGGACTGTATCAAGATTTTTGTCTAAACTATATGAACCTTCAACAAAAGTAAACTTGTCAAATAAAGGCGCTTCGTTTTTAAAATCAACGCCCATAATGGCTCTTTGCTTTACATCAGTTCCTTCAAAATAATATGAATCTCGAGAACCGTCACGAACATATCGCTTTATAAAAATTACATCATTGCGCTCAACACATTCTTTTAACATTTGACATTCTTGTTCTGCTTGCTCATAACTTTTTTTTAAATGATCGCCACCAAGCAATTGAACGTCGCCACCATAATATTGTCTAGCTTTTTCATTCATAGACACCATCATTCCATCAGTAACCATAATTGCAAAAAGCATAAGACAAATTCCAACAGCACTTACAGCAAAAAGTGCTGTGTATTGTCGGTGGCGTTCAAGAATTGATTTAATAGCAAGCTTAAAATAAAACATCCAAAATTCCTTTTTCTAAATATGTTCCATTGCTACTACAGGACTTGTATCAAGAGCAATATGAACTGGATAGAACCAAGCAAATACAGCAAGCACAAACGAAAGCAACATTCCTCTCACAAGATTTGCAAGAGTTACAACAGAATTTAATTGTTCACCACCAAAAAGTTGTATTAAAAAAGTATTTGAAAAAGTGATTTTAGAATTAAGCAAAATCTGATTTCCAAAATAACCTAGAATACAACCAAGTATTCCTGCTGTAACTGTAATCATCAAAGTTTCTGCAAGATACTCTATTGCAATGAATTTTCTGTCAGCACCAATTGCCCTAAGCGCTCCTGTTTCTTTTGTGCGATCTATAGCAGCAATAACAAGTGTGTTGTTTACAATAATAAAACCAGTTCCAATCAAAAGAATAAGTCCAATGTTAAAAATTAAACGCATCCAATATACATACAAAGCAGACATTCCTGCGGCCGCTCTCCAAGTTGTCGCAGTTACGTTATATTCATTTTCTTGAAAAAATTTGTTAAGTTTTTTTACAAAATTGTTCGGACTTTCGTTAGGTTTAAGTTTGCAAATAATATAATTCCAAGTTGTTTGAAAATTTTCTTGATTTTCTTGAACTTCATTTTCTTGGAAATCAATTTTCAAATTATTTTCTTCATTTGGGAACTCAAAATCACTAGAAAACAAATCGTTATCTGCAAACATATCATCAAAATTTTCAAAATCATCGAATTCATCGATAAGTATAGAATCTTTTTTTTCAATATCCAATTTGCCTAATGACATTGATTCAATTCCCAAAAGTGAACGAACTGTTTCTGGGTCAACCAAAATAAGATTGTCTTGCAAATCATTGTGAACTTGATAATCAAAAATACCAGAAACAACTCCAGTTCTAAGAGTAAATGAAGAACCATTGCTTGAAGCAAGTTGAACTTCAGAATTTGGTTTTAACTCAATTCCAGTTTTAATAAAAATATTCTGTTGCATATTCTTATTAATCATAATTCCTTTTTGCTCTAGTTCATAAGGCTCGCCGTCAACAATTTTAATTGCATCCATAATTTTCAAATAATCTTTTGCGTTAACACCAAACATAATTGCGGGAATGTTGTTTCCATTAATTCTTAAAACTACTTGCCCCGTAAGTTGCGAAGTAAAATTTTCGATTTCTGGTTGTTCCTTGATAAATTCCATAACATTATTATATGGAGTAATTCTTGGTAACTCGGAAAGTTTTCCGACAACTGGAGTTTCATCGCCAAAAAGACTCATTGTAAAATCAGTAACAGGTTTTACAACTACATCGCCTGTAAAACTAGAAGAAAAAGTTTTTTCAATACCATTTCCAGTTCCATCAAAAATAGCATTTGCTAAAACCATAATGCCAATTGAAAATGCAATAAAAAGAATTATTATATAAGAACTTTTTCTAGAGGCTACATTTTTAAAAGCAAAATTCAGTATGAACATTATACTTCTCCAAAAATTGCTTTGTACTTTTTTTTCATTTTTTTCATAAGATAAAAATTCCTATTTCTTAACTTTAGCGAATTTATAATAAAATTTCAATTTATGCCCAAATAAACCAAAGCAACAAAGCCGCAACAGTTGTTGTAAGAATTGTAAATGGTGCACCAATTTTTAAAAATCCACCAAAACTAATCGGATGACCCTCTTTTTTTAAAATTCCCATTGCAACAACATTCGCAGAAGCACCAAAAGGAGTAAGATTTCCGCCAAGACAAGAACCAATAAGCAAAGCAAATAGATAAAGTTCTTTAGAAACTTGCATATTTGTGGCAAGCGTTCCAGCAACAGGAAGCATAACAATTATGTAAGGAACATTATCAACAAATCCAGAAATAATAATTGAAAATACTAAAATAAGAACATAGCCTAATAGTTTATTTCCACCAGTTATTTTTTGCAGGAATATTGCAAAATCGTTTAAAAGTCCAATATCAGAAATTGCTCCAACAACAATAAAAATTCCGATTAAGAAAAAAATTGTTTCCCAATCAAGTTCTTTGACAAGTTGGCAAACTTGCGAAATATTTTTTTTCTGGTTGAATTTATACCAAAGTAAACCAATAATTCCAAGTGTAAAAACAAAAAGTCCAGAACTATAACCAAGTTCCGTTGAAACAAATGAAATTCCTGCAAGCCCAAAAATCATAATAAGAAGAAGAACAAAAGGAAAATAAGAAACAACATCTTCTTTTTCAACTTGTGCTTTTTCTTTTACCTTTCCAAAAATTGCGTAGAAAAAAAGACAACCAACTAAAAGTCCTGCTTGAATTACAAAGAAAATCGAAAGTTTTCCGTCTTTAATAAAAAAATCATTAAAATTATAATGAGCATAACTTGCAAAAATCATGCTTGGAGGATCACCGACAAGAGTTGCAGTTCCTTCAAGGTTAGACATAACTGCAAGTCCGATTAAAAAAGGAACAGGATTAAGCTTAAGTTTTCTTGAAAGAGCAAGTGCAATTGGTGCCATTACAAGAACAGTTGCAACATTTTCAACAAAAATTGAAATTATTCCAGTCATTGCAAGAATTAAAACAACTGCAATTCCTGTATTTTTTGAAACAGAAACAAGTCCGTCTGCAATTCTCGCAGGAACTTTTGAATAAATAAAAAGCGATGCTATTGTCATACTTCCGACATAAATTAAAAGAATATTCCAATTTATATGCTCAAGAAAAATTCTTCTGATTAAAGATGAAAAATTTGATTGACCAACAAAAACTTTATTCATATTAAAAATTGCTAAAACAATAATTAGAATTGCTGCAGACGAAGTAAACCAAACTTTTTTATCCTGAAAAATAATGACAAATAAATACATCAAAAGTGCAATTATCAAAACAATCCATTTAAGTTCCATAAATTCTCCAAAATCAAAGCATAAAAATCATATTAAAAAAATTATAACTCAATTTAGAAAAATAGTTAATTCCAAAACAATTAATAATGTAAAAGGATAATTCAAAATTGGGAAATATAAAAAAAATGTGCTATAATTATTTAGCGAGAAAATTTATGATTAAAATTCCAGTTAAGATAAAAATTCCTTTTTTGTGGGGAAAAAATACTTTTAAAAAAGAAAATTGGTCTCAGATAAATTTAATTGTTGGCCCAAATGGTTCGGGAAAAACTATTATTTCAAAAAGCATTGCACAGCAATTTTCAAATGCTGGTTTTTCAATAAAAATTTTTAATACAGATTTAATTGATGAAGACGAAATTTATTACGTTCTCAATCAAAATCCAAAAATCCAACAAAAAATTGAAAACATTCTCTCAAATATGTTTGCAAAAACAATACGATTTGAACAAGGTATAGACAACACAATTGTTCCAATTGCCACAAACAAAACTCAAAATCTTGAATACAGCATCACAAAAAATGAATGTCATGGTTTAAAAAAAATTATTTCGCTATTGGCAACTCTTTATCTTGAAGAATCAAATGCAACATGTCTTATGATTGATGAACCAGAACTTCATCTTCACCCTCAATTTCAAAATTTCTTTATGCAAGAAATTAGAAAAGTAACAGAGAAAAATTCTAAAAAAATATTTTTTATAATAACACATTCACCTTTTTTTATTGACTTAAAAACTCCCGAAGAACTTATTGGCGTTGTAGTTTGCCATAGCAACCAAGTTCCAACTTCAATCGATACTTTATCAGAAAATGATTATTCACTTTTTAAAAGATTTTTACCAAGATTCAATACTTATCATAAACAATTTTTCTTTTCTGATAACCAAATATTTGTAGAAGGCTACACTGACTATCAAGTTTTTTCTACACTTTTAAATAAATTAGATTTTGATGTAAAAAATCCAGGAACTGGTATTATTGATGTTGGCGGAAAAGATGAACTTGGAGTTTTCTTTAAAGTTTGCTATCTTCTTGGAACTAATGCAAGGATTATTACAGATTTAGATTCATTGTTTACAGGAAAATTACGAGAAGAAATTTGCAAAGACAAACGTGTTCAACAATGGCTTGACCATCAAACAGAAAAGCAGCAACCATTTTTAAAAAGCATTTTTATAGGAAAAACTGATCATATAACATTTCTCAAACTTCTCAACAAACTTGACAAATACCTTTTGGAATTAGGAGACAAAGTTCTTGAAAACCAAATGACACTTCCGTCACAACTTGCAGATTTTAAATCTCGATTAAGAAAACTTTCAGCAGAACATGAAAATGTAAAACAACTTGACACTTATAAAACTGTGTTGCTTCAAGGAATTATGAACGTCGGAAATTTCCTTGAAAAATTTATCTTAAAAGATGAAAAAAAATTTATTTCAAATGTAAAAAATCTTCTTGCACTTATTCTTGCAGCATCAGAAGCAGCACGAGTTTATATACTTCCTACTGGCTGTATTGAACATTTTTATACACAAAATAAAGTTACTTATATGCCTATAAGTGCAAAAGATAGATTATTTCATGAAGAATATGATTATATGAATTCACTAAATGTAGTAGAATTAAATAAAAAATATCCAATTTTAATTTCAATTTTATCAAAAGCATCAGCAATTTAGTTGTCATTTTGAAAAATGATGATATAGTATTCAAATATTCATACGGAGGAAAAATAATGAAACCAGTTGTATTGATCACAGGCGCTTCAAGTGGAATTGGACTTGAAACTGCATTAAATCTTATAAACAAAGGTTGCATCGTTTACGGAGCTGCAAGAAGAACTCAACTGCTTGAACCAATTATAAATGCAGGCGGCAGTGCATTATTTCTTGATATTACAGATTCAAAGTCAATTAAAACTTGCGTTCAGCAAATTCTAAAAACAGAAGGGCGAATTGATATTCTTGTAAACAATGCAGGCTATGGACTTGGAGGAACTATCGAAGACGTTCCTATAGAAGATGCACGAAATCAATTTGAAGTAAATGTATTCGGATTAACACAAATGATTCAAGAAGTTCTTCCCTCAATGCGCAAAAACAAAAGTGGTCGTATAATCAATATTTCATCTATGGCAGGAAAATTTTCTTCGCCATTTATGGGTTGGTATCATGCTTCAAAATATTCAGTGGAAGCGTTAAGCGATGCATTAAGAGTTGAAGTTAAGCCATTTGGAATTAAAGTTTGTGTTATTGAACCCGGTCTTATAAGAACTGACTGGGGAATAATTGCAGCAAAAAATATCAGAAAATATTCTGGCGAAAGTGCATATAAATTAAACGCTGAATTTGCCGCTAATTATTACGAAAAATATTATTGTGCTTCTAATTCGAGAATTTCAAAGCCATCTCTAATTTCAGATGCAATTACAAACGCAGCACTTTCAAAGCATCCAAAGTCAAGATATTTAAAAGGTTCATTTTCTCATCTTTTTGCAAATGCAAGAAAATTCTTTTCTGATAGAATGATGGATGCGCTCATAATGCGATTTATGAAATTAAAGAAAAAAATATAAAACAATTTTTATTTTTGATTTTAACTTTCACGAAACTAAGGTGCAATTTTTTTGCACTTAGTTTTTAACTTTGGCAATAAATTTATCAAAAAGCATTGCTGGCATATAAGAAAGTTTTGCTTGTCTTAAACCTGCATGATTTACATCACTTTCTCGATTGATAAAAATAAGCTGAGAATATTTTTCTTTAAGGAATCTTGCAAATTCCCGATTTATTATATTATACGAACCTCTGATTTCTTCACTGCCTTTTTCAAAGACTGTGTCATAAACTTTAGAACTTATTCTTTGCCCCGCAGTAAATGCCACAACTTTTCCATCTACATAAAGAGCAATTCCATCACCACCGATTTCTGCAAGAACTGGAAGATACTTAAAAAGTGATTCTTTTTCAAAATCTAAACTCTGATTTTTTCCTTCTTCGAGCAATTTGTTGTCGTACCATTTTTTTGCAAAATCAAGAACTTGTTCAATATTTGATTTGTCAATTATGCTTGTGTGCCAATCACTATAAGTCGAAAGAAAAGCATTTATGTGATTTCGTTTTTTTGATAATTTATTACCAGCAAGAGTACAAAGGGAATTTATATCATAAAGATAATCAGAGTTTCCTCTATCTTCTTCAAATTCAAATTTTTCTGGAAAAAAATTTTCAAGAAAATGTTTTTGCTCAAGAGTAACTCGTTCAAAGCTAAGATTTGGAAGTTTTAAAAGTTCATTTATCGAATAAATAATATTCTCTTCTTTTTTTGAAAAAGGAACATAATAAGCATTATGATTTTTGATGTAAATTACTAAAGATTTGCCGTCATAAATTCGTTCAAACCCGTATTTTTTTCGCCAGACAAGATAGCCTAAAAAACAATCTTCACAAGCGTAAGATTCTTTTGAAAAAAAAGCTTCCCTAATTTCCATTTCTTCATCAGTTAAAATCATGGAACTAAAT
>CAZOTD010000081.1:0-7650 GCA_964582685.1 uncultured Treponema sp.
GCAAGCGTCGGGGTGTGAAACCCTCCGCACAAATCAAAGAAAAATCTTGTCGATTTTATTCATCTTTATTATCTTATGTTATAAGTTAAACAAATTTCTCGAGGTATTAAAAATGGCAAAACATGAATTTCAAACTGAAGTTAATCAACTTCTGAAATTAATCATTCATTCAATGTATTCAAACAAAGACATATTTTTGCGCGAAATTATATCAAACGCATCAGATGCTTTGGACAAATTAAAATATCTTACAGTTTCAGATGACGCTTATAAAGGAATTACTTTTACACCAAGAATTGATATTTCATTTGACGACAAAGAAAATGTTCTTATAGTTCAGGATTCTGGAATTGGAATGGATGAAGAAGATTTAAATAATAATCTTGGAACAATTGCTCGTTCTGGAACAAAAGCCTTTATGGAAAAATTAACAGAAGAGGCTTCTAAAGATTCTGCATTAATCGGTCAATTTGGAGTTGGATTTTATTCAGCATTTATGGCAGCAAAAAGAATTGATGTTTATACACGCAAGGCTTGTGGCGATGGAAAAATTATGCATTGGTCGAGTGATGGAACAAATTCATACGAAATCGATGAAGTTGCCGCTGATAGCGATATTGCAAAAAAATATGGATTTGAAAAAGCAGAAACAACAGGTTCTGCAATTGTAATGACTTTAAACGACGATTCAAAAGATTATGCAACTCGCTGGAAAATTGAAGAATTAATCAAAAAATATTCCGACCATATTGCATTCCCAATTTATCTTCATTATACACAAAACAAATATGACGACAAAGGAAATGTAACTTCAACAGAAAATAAAGTCGATCAAGTAAATAGCGCATCTGCTTTGTGGAAACGTCCAAAATCTGAACTAAAAGAAGAAGATTACAACGAGTTTTACAAAACATTTGGACACGATGGTCAAGATCCACTTTTTTATGTTCACACACATGCAGAAGGAACTCAAGAATATACAACGCTTTTTTATGTTCCACAAACTGCGCCTTTTGATATGTATCAAGCCGATTATCAAAGTGGCGTAAAATTGTATGTAAAGCGCGTTTTCATTACAGATGACGATCGCGAACTTTTGCCAAGTTATCTTCGTTTTGTTCGTGGAATTATTGATTCGGAAGATCTTCCGCTTAATGTAAGCCGTGAAATTTTACAACAAAACAGAATTCTTGAAAACATTCGTTCAAGTTCAGTAAAAAAACTTTTAAGTGAATTTAAAAAACTTGGAAGTGATGCCGACAAAGCAAAAAAATCTGAAAACCCAACTGACGAAGAAAAAAAGACAATCGAAAAATGGAACAAATTTGTAAAGAATTTTAATCGCCCGATGAAAGAAGGTTTGTATCAAGATTTTGCAAATCGCGATGAAATTGCAGAAATCGTAAGATTTAAATCAACTGATTCAAGTGGAACTGGCGATGATAATTGGACAAGTTTTGCAGATTATGTTCAACGAATGAAACCAGAACAAAAATCAATTTTCTACATTACAGGAACTGACGAAAAAAATCTTCGTGAAAATCCACTTCTCAAAGCATACACTGCAAAAGGTTTTGAAGTTCTTATTATGGCAGATGAAATTGACGAAATTGTAATTCCAGGATTTGGAAAATACAAAGAGTTTGAACTTAAAGCTGTAAATCGTGCAGGAAGCGATGAAGACCTTGGCACAGATAAAGCAGAAGCCGAAAAGAAAGAAAAAGAATTTAAACCAGTTGTTGATAAAATTAAAAAAGCACTTGGCGATAAGGTTAAAGAAGTTAAACTTTCAAAAACTTTGACTGGAGAAAATCCTTCATGTATCGTAGTTGATGAAAACGATCCGTCTTATCAAATGGAACGAATGATGAAAGCAATGGGACAATTTGCTCCAGAAGTAAAACCAATTCTCGAAATTAACGGCGAACATCCAATCGTTGCAAAAATCAAAGATTCTGATGACGAAAATTTAATTGCCGATGTTTCGGAAGTTTTGCTTGATCAAGCACTTTTAATTGCAGGTGTAGAACTAAAATCTCCAGCAGAATTTGTAAAACACCTTAATAATCTTTTAAGCAAATAAAAACATAATTACAAAGTCGCTTAGTTGTTTTTTTGCCACTGAGCGACTGCTTCTTGCATTTGCGCTTTTGTGATTTTTCTGCCACACGATTTTGCTTCGTCGCAATATCCGATTGCTTCGCACTTTGGAACTAAAAGTTCATCGCAAATCCATTTCCATTCAGGAGAAAGTGTACAAAGTTTTTCTTTTAATTCTTTTGAGAGCGCACGAATTTCTTTATACGCACGTGAACAAAGTCGCAAGTTCATAAAATGCATCAATGCGCGAAGATTTATCTTCCAAACAATTTTTGTGTCCATTCCAAGTGGAAGAATATTTGCAGCGTCTTCTTTTGGAATATCAAGTTCTTCAAGTTTTTGATAAGTTTTCATTATGTTTGAAAGTTCGTCTTTATAAATATTTTGTGCTTCTTCAAATTTTTCTTCTGTGGAATTTTTATCAAACGGATAATAAAATTCATTTTCAATATCCATCGATTTTGCATCGACATATCGAGTTGAACTTTGCAATCGTGTAGTTCCAACAATGTGTGTATACAATTCTCGAATGCAGCGAGCAGAATATCCTTCGATTATGCAAAAAACATCTGGATATTCAGCCGTTCTTGTGTGTCCACTTTGTATGCAAGATTTTGCTCGTTTTATATTTTTTTCTTTGTCGTCAACTGGACTATTCCAACAAACGCCTGCACAATAACCGATTGTATTTAATGGTTCTTTGTCTGTTTGTGGTAAAATTGTAATCATCTTTTCTCCCTTAAAAAGTTTTACATATTTGTTGGAATATCGATAAATTCCACATCAAGTTTTTTATCTTTTGCAAGTTTTTTCATTACAAGTGAAACGCCGATTGTTTCTGTTTGATAATGTCCACCAGCGATGGCATTGATTTTACTTTCTTTCATATAATGATAAAGTTCATGGCTAAATTCACCAGAAACGTATGCATCAAGTCCAAGTTCCACCGCTTGACTTACATCATCTCCGGCTCCTCCAGAAATAATTCCGACAGTTTTGATTTTTTCTTTTCCAAAGTTGAAAATATTTATCGGTTTTTGTCCATCCAGTATTTTCTGACTTAATTCCTCAATCGAAATCGCTTTTTTTAATGAACCGCAAAAGCCAATTTTCATTCCACGCCAAGTTCCAAAAGGTTTTATATTTGTAAGTCCAATTTTTGTGGCAAGTCCCCAATTGTTACCGTAAGGTTTATTTGCATCAAGAGGAATATGATATGCAATTAACGCAATATCATTTTTTATAAAGGCACGAATTCGTTTATAAAAATTTCCTGTTAATGTTTGGCAATCACCCCAAAAAAGTCCATGATGAACAAAAAGAACATCAGCATTGATTTTTGCGGCTTTAAGAACAGTTTCTTCGCAAGCATCAACTGCAAAAGCAACTTTTTTTATCTGCTTAAAATCTGGCTTAGAATTTTCAATTTGAATTCCGTTAAGCGAAATATCGTTTGGATAATTCTCTTTTTTTAAAAACGAATTAAAATACGCATCAAGTTCATTTAATGTCATTTGCCACCTCAAGTGCATTTTTAGTTTTCATTGCAACATAACTTGGAATAAAATATGTTTTATCTTTTTTTATTTCAAATCGAATTTTGGCAAAAATCGGATCAATGCTTTCGATAAAACCATAACCAGAAGTTTTATATTCTGGTACAGAATTTAATGCAAAAGCAAAATCAATTGTTCTTGCAGGATTTTTAATTTTATCAAAACATCTGGCGCTAGAATTATCGCCAATAATTGCAAAGTTTTTAACCTTTGATTCTTGCTCGTTTGCAATTTGAGAAAGGATTTCAAATTCCTTTGAATATGCATCATAATATTCTGGATGTTCATCAAAAAATTCTTGATCAGATTTTTCAAAAACAGTTTTTCGTAAAAGTTCAAATCTTAAAAATTCTTGAGGAACATATTTTGGTGCTCCTTGAACAGTGGAAAATCCAAAGTTCCCAGCATAAATTGTATAACCATATTTTGCAAGTAAAACAAGATATGGTTCATAAGCTAAAGAACTTGCTTTCTTATCTGGCACAAAAAGAAAAACTGTATTTTTATCAGCGGATTTATTTTCTTCTGACGGAGAATAAATCGACAACTTTAAATTTCGGTTGCTAAAAATTTTATCGCTTTGAACAAAATTCCCATCTTCTTGTTGTGAAAAATATTGAATTTCAACTTTTGTCTGGAATTTTTCTGGAACTAAAGGACGAGGAATATTCAAAAGAAGCACAACAATTAGAGCAACAATTAAAACAAGAGAAATGCTTGAAGCAATTATAAAAGGCAAACGATAAAAATCAACATAAAGATGATTGAAGAATCTTAACACAGAGCGATAATTTGTAATTAAAACTATAATTGTAATAATCAAAATAAAAAATTCGCTAACATTAAGTCCCCAACTTACAATTTGCAAAATTAATAAAATAAAAGAAAGCGGAGCAAAAAGTGCAAAAGAATCAATGCGAGTTCTTTTTATAAAAAAAAATCGAGAGCAACAAAGCATTAGAAGAACAAGAATTATAATTTCACCAAAAATTGGAGTCATCATCATGGATTCAATTCTACTCAAAAAGAAATCTAGTTTCAATATTTTTTGAAAACATCTGAATATTGCGCAAATCAAAATGCTTGAGATAAAGGAAAAACAATAAAAGAAAAATCTATTTAAACTTTTTAGAAAAAATGTTATATACAAACTACAAAACTTTAAATAAATTCGAAGGGAGAAAAGTGGCTTTGCTAAAAAGAATTGAAATAGATAGAACAAAAATTGCACAAGCAATTAATTCTGGAATACCACTTGCCATCACATCTTACACACTTCCACACGAAATGGAAGTTTACATGAGCGATGTTCTTACAGCATTTTTAATCGAACTTGAACAACCGCAATTAGTAGATTTTTTTAATTACAGTCTTAATGAACTTATTACAAATGCCAAAAAGGCAAATACAAAACGTGTTTATTTTAAGATGAAAAGTCTTGATATTACAAATCCTGATGATTATGAAAAAGGAATGAAAACATTTAAACAAGATTCCTTAAATAACATAAAATATTATCTCGATCTTCAAAAACGAGCGGGACTTTACATAAAATTAATTCTTCAAGTGCGTAGTAACAAAATCAAAGTTGAAGTTCGAAATAATGTTGTAATGACATCTTTTGAATATAAGCGAATCCAGGAAAAACTATCTCTTTCAAAAAAATATAATTCAATCGAAGATGCTTTTTCGCAAATACTTGATGAAACAGAAGGCGCAGGACTTGGTCTTATCATCATGCTTCTTATGTTAGAAAAGTTAGGTTTTCAAACAGACAGTTTCCAGATTTTTTGTGAAAACGGAGAAACGATTGCAAGACTTATTGTTCCATTAAGTGAAAAAACTCAAACTGAAATTAGTTTTATTACCAAAGAATTTGTTAATCGCATTGAAAGTTTGCCTCAATTCCCTGAAAACATTGCAGCCATCAATAGACTTCTTAGCGACGAAAAATCTACAATGGCCGAAATTGCAAAACATATTTCTAACGATGTTTCTCTTACAGGCGAACTTCTCAGAATGGTGAATTCTGCTGCTTTTTCTCTTGTTACTCCATGCCACAGTATTGCAGATGCAGTTCGGTTCGTTGGAATTCGTGGAATAAAAAACCTTTTGTTTAGTATCGGTGCCGAGCAAACTTTCAAAGAAGTTGGTGGCGATATGCCAGAACTTTGGGCGCACAATTACCAAGTTGCATTTTACTCTTATAATTTGGCAAAAAATTTCTTTTCAAAGCGACGTTCCGATGTTGAAGATTCTTATATTTGCGGACTTCTGCATGATATGGGAAAAATCATTTTCGAAACTTCACATCCTGAACTTTTTGATAATGTGCGAAAAATCTGCGAAGAAAAAGGCATTTCTAAAGATTTAATCGAACGTCTTATCGCTGGTGTAAATCATGGCGAAATTGGAAGTGAAATTGCAAAAAAATGGAATTTTCCAGAAGTCATAGTGAATGTTATTAAATATCATCACAATCCAGAAGAAGCGCCAGAACATTTTAGAACTTTAGCGGGAATTGTTTACTTAGCAGATATTATGACTTATTATCAAAAAGGAGACGTTTTATTTTCGCAGATTGACACTGTAATTCTTTCAATGTTTAAAATTACAAACGAAGAACAGTTCAAGAAAATATCTGACAAACTTTTTGATTTCTTCTCAAAAGAAAAAGAAAACTAAAATTTCACTTAAATAAAAAAACGACAAACTTGAAAGTTGTTTTACACATATTTCGATTAAAACAATTCAATCAACTTTCAAGTTTAAATTATAAAATGAACGAACCTCGACGCAAGCGTTCGAGATATCGTTCTTTCTCATAAGGTATCGCAGTCGGATTTCACACCATTTTTACGACGCAAGCGTCGGGGTATGAAACCTCCGCACGAATCAAATAGATTTATCAAGAATAAAAATCAATCATCATTTCAAAAACAGAACGAGTATTTTCAATAATTTTTACAAAAGTTTTTCCTTCAATATCTTTTTTATAAATTTTCAAAATTTGCCCTTCACGACTTTCGCCAGTGTAATGAACTTCAAGAGTTTTGGCTTCGTGGCTTTCAAGAAAATCATCGGAAAAAACATTTAGGCCAAGTTTTATATATTCGATGTTATTCATGTGTCGCGACATATCAATGTGCTGAGAACGAATAATTTGTTCGTACACAAAATCCGATTCTGAAAATTCAATTTCAAATTTTTCAAAAGGTTCTTTCATTACGCTTTCTGGAAAATTATCTTTAGGATAAGGAAGCGTTGTTAATCTAATTGGACGACGACTTTCAAGATTAAGAACGCACGCTTCTTGATTTGCAGTAATCAGTGTTTCGCCATTATTAGTTTTTAAAATCGTATTGATATGAGTTTTCATTCCAGCGTTATTAACAGGAAAAGTTGCAGCACTGACAATTTCTCGCCAACCCGGTCGCTTAAAAAAATGAAGGCGACTTTTTGTAAAAACCCAGAACGCATTAAATTTTTCACGATAAATTACGCCATCACATTCGAGCATATTAAAACATTCAGTCAGATTATCCTGAACCAACAAAACCGATTGGGCAATTCCCATTTTTACAGAACTATCAATGAACGCTGATGAAATTTTTCTACTTTGCTCAAAAACAAGTTTTTCTGACATTTTTTTCTCCCCAAAGTTATAAGAATTTTTTATTTTTTAAAATGATTTTTGTGTAAATTTTGAATAACATTTTTTTTCATATTGCTCAAAATATTTTTTGAATAGTTTATTCTTTAATGGAAATAACATCAAGTTCATATACAAAAAATCTAATAAAATGAAATTTTCTAAACAATTCCTTGCAATTTTTTTTCATTATCGACAAAATGCAAATATGTTACTTTCGGTTACTTTTTCAAAACCTGCATTTGATTTAAAAAATGTGCTTGGCAAACCATACAAAAAAATTCGGATTAAAAAAAATCCTGCCAGTACGGGACTTTCTTTTTTTGCAGAAATGTTTACGGA
>CAZOTD010000082.1:0-3174 GCA_964582685.1 uncultured Treponema sp.
TTTTTTGTATTTGTATTTGAAAATCATACTTTTTGCTATATAATGTGCGCAATTTATGAATAAAAAAACATTAGAAGAATTAGACTATTATCGCGTAAAAGAAATAATTTCTGGATATTGTAAAAGTGAAGAAGGGAAAACAGAAATCTTAAATCGAGAGCCTTTTGTGAATTTTTCTGAATATGAACATTTAAAACATTTAAGTCATGAATGGGAATTATGTTTCAATTCTTCAAAAAATATTTCAATGACATCTTGGCCAAGAATTTCCCCATTATTCAGTATTCTTAAAACTTCTGGAGCTTCTCTTAATCTTGATGAACTTTATGCTCTTGGACTTTTTTGCCTTTCCCAAAAAAAAATTACTGATAACATTAAAGCAAACCAGCAAGATTTAAATTTAAAAAAACTTCCCGCTGTTGTTGCACAAATGCCAGATTTATCTGATGCTTCAAAAATCATTTTTAATATTTTAAATCAAGATGGAGAATTAAAAGAACTTCCTTCGATTAGAGAAATTAAAAAAAATATTGCATCTATAAAAATTGAAATTGAATCTCTCCTGCACAAATACACTATAGATATTTCACTTTCTGATTCGCTCGAATCAAGCGTTCCCGCTCTTCGTGCAAATCGCCAAGTTCTTGCAGTTAAGGCAAGTAAAAGAAGTTCTATAAAAGGAATTGTTCACGAAGTTTCCCAAACTGGAAGAACTGTTTACATTGAACCTGAAGATGTTGTCAAAAAAAATAACGATTTAATTCAAGAGGAATTTCGTCTTCAAGAAGAAATAAAAAAGATTTTGCTTCAAACAACTGTTCAATTATCAGATTATCGACAAGCCTTTGTAGAAAATCTTCCCAAAATGATTTTGCTCGACACAACAAGCGCGGCGGCAAAATGGGGAACAGAACATAATTGTATTTACGCATTAAGTTGTGGACAAGAACATACAAATAATCCAACTAAAAAAGAGCCGCCGCTTCTTCTAGGAGCACGACATCCATTGCTTGGCGAAAAAGCAGTTCCAGTCGACATTAGATTTGCGTCAAACAAAAATGTTCTTATAATAACCGGCCCGAACACTGGAGGAAAAACTGTAACACTAAAAACTTTTGCCTTATTTTGTCTTTTAAATCAAACAGGATTTCCAATTCCAGCACAAGAAGGAACACGACTTCCTGTTTTTAAAGACATTTATTGCGATATTGGCGATGAACAATCACTTGATCAGTCGCTTTCAACTTTCAGTGGACACATGAAAAATATTGCAGAAACTCTAAACAACGCTTCTGACAAATCGCTTGTTTTACTTGATGAACTCGCAAGCGGAACAGATCCGCAAGAAGGTTCTGCAATTGCAATGGCGACTTTAGATATTCTTATTGAACGAGGTGCATTTGTTTTAGTTACAACTCATCATGGCGTATTAAAAAATTACGGATACACAAAAGATTCCTGTATAAACGCAAGCGTTGAATTTAACACACAAACTATGATGCCAACTTACAGACTGATTATGGGAATCCCTGGAGAAAGTCACGCTTTGGAAATTGCCGAAAAGAACGGTCTTAGCAAAGAAGCAATTACAAAAGCAAAAAGTTATATTCAAACAGAACAAGCCGACATTTCATATCTTATCAAAGGCTTAAACAAAAAGCATGCAGAAGTCGATGACTTAATTCAATCTTTAAAAGAAAAAGAAGAAAAGATTTTTCAAAAAGAGCAGAAAAATTTTTCTCGAGAATATAATTTAAAACGAAGAGAACATGATCTTAAAATTGCGGAAAATAAAAAAGAACTTTCTTTCTTAAAAGAAAGTAGGAAGCGTCTTGAAAATCTTGTTCGTCAATTAAAAGAAGGAGAAATCACAAGAGAAAAAACTCTTGCAGTAAAAAATTTTATTTCGGAACTTACGCAATCAATTGAAAATCATACAAAGATTTTAGAAGCGGAAGAAAAGAATCTTGACAAATTAGAGTTAAATCATAAAGCAAAAACTTTACAAAAAGAAAATTCTTTACAAAATAAAAATCTTGCAAAATTTCATTTTGAGCCTGGAATAGATGTTCTTGCTGGCACTTCAAAAAATCGTGGAACGCTTATCAAAGAAGAACAAAAAGGTTTGTGGCTTGTTCAATTTGGAACTTTAAAAATGTCAATAAAAGAAAAAGATTTAATTCCAATTGAAAAAGAAAATAATTACAAACCAAGCATTTCGATTGACCTTGCAGAACCAGAAACAGTAAAGTCAAATTTTTCAAGTCAAGCGCCATCTATTTTGGAACTTCCGACAAATCATCCTGTTTTTGAACTTCGGATTCTTGGAATGAGAGTTGACGAAGCATTAAAACTTTTACAAAGACAACTTGATTTATGTGCAATGCAAAACTTTCAAGAATTTTCGATAATTCACGGAAAAGGAACTGGTGCGCTTCAGCAAGCTGTTCTTAATTATCTTTCAACATATCCTGGCATTAAAGAATTCCATTTTGCTCCACCAGAAGATGGCGGAAGCGGAAAAACTTATGTCAAAATGTAAATTTACAAAAATGAAAAAATATGCAAAAATATCTATAAATATGCAATAACAAATTTTGAAGGTGAACAAGTGAAAGAAAGAGATATTCGTTTAAAAACAATTCGCAAATTAATAAAAAATAATAAAATCGAAAGTCAAGAAGAGCTTCTTGAACTTTTAACAAAAAGCGGTTACGAAGTAACGCAAGCAACTTTATCGCGAGATTTAAAACTTTTAAAAGTAGGAAAAATTGCAGATGGTCATGACGGCTATGCATATACGCTTCCGACAGAAGAAGAAAGTCAAGAATCAGAACACATTTTTATTCAAGACTTTTTGCGTGGCTATATTTCGATTGAAGCATCAGGAAATATAGTCGTTATAAAAACTTTTCCAGGTCATGCAAATCCAGTTTGTAATGCACTTGACAATATGAATTTTGACGAAATCTTGGGAACTGTTGCCGGCGACAATTGTATGTTTGCTTGCACAAAAGAAGGAGTTACAGGAAAACAATTCATCGAAAAATTAAAAAAATTAATCCCAGAGATTGAATAGTTTTTTTTTAAGCACATTCAATTTTTAAATTTGCTTTTTATTCGTTAACAATTTTTCATTTTGCCATTAATTTCATATTTAATTCACTACTACCC
>CAZOTD010000082.1:3184-7623 GCA_964582685.1 uncultured Treponema sp.
GCTATATTTTAAAAAACATATTTTCATTTTTCAGATAGGAGTTTAAAAAAATGATAACTTGGTCAAATCTTGACACTCTTCCATCTTACAAGAAAATGCTTTCCCTAAAAGGACAAGTAAAACTTTCAGAAGTTCTTGAGAATGCTGATGCAGCAAAACGCGTTGCTGACTATTCAGTTCCAATGGCAGCTGGTTTAAAATACAATTTTGCTGCAAAACAAGTTAACGAACAGATTTTAAGCGTTCTTTCTGATTTGGCAAAGGAAGCGCAACTTGTTGAAAAATTTGAAGCGCTTTACAACGGGGAAATTGTGAATACTGGCGAAAAAAGAATGGTTTTACATCAACTCACACGTGGGCAACTTGGAAAAGATGTAATCGCTGACGGTAAAAATAAGCGCGACTTTTATGTAAAAATTCAAAATGACATTGCAAACTTTGCAGAAAAAATTCATGACGGAACTATTGTAAACGAAAATGGAGAAAAATATACAACAGTTTGTCAAATTGGAATTGGCGGTTCAGATCTTGGACCTCGAGCTATGTATCTTGCGCTTGAAAACTGGGCTAAAGCAAATAACACTTTCAAAATGCAGGCACACTTTATCTCAAATGTTGATCCAGATGATGCAGCAACAGTTCTTGCTTCAATTGATATTTCAAAAACAATTTTTATTCTTGTTTCAAAATCTGGAACAACGCTTGAAACTCTTACAAACGAATCTTTTGTAAAAGACGAAATAAAAAAAGCAGGTTGCCAAGTTTCAAAACACATGATTGCTGTAACATCAGAAACTTCTCCGCTTGTAGGAAATCCTGATTATCTGGAATGTTTTTTTATGGACGACTATATTGGAGGTCGCTATTCTTCGACTTCTGCAGTTGGAGGCGCAATTCTTTCTCTTGCATTCGGTCCAAAAGTTTTTGCGCAATTCCTTGATGGCGCAGCTGAATCTGATAAAACAGCAAAAGAATTTGACATTCGAAAAAATCCTGCTTTACTTGATGCACTTATAGGAATTTATGAACGCAATGTTCAAGAATATCCATCAACTGCAATTCTTCCATATTCACAAGGCTTAAGCCGTTTTCCTGCACATTTACAACAACTTGACATGGAATCAAACGGAAAATCTGTCAATAGAGATGGACAAAAACTCAATTATGAAACAGGTCCAATTGTATTTGGAGAACCGGGAACAAATGGTCAACATTCATTTTATCAACTTCTTCATCAAGGAACTGATGTTATTCCATTACAATTTATTGCGTTTAAAAATAATCAAACACAAAAAGATATTGTAATAGAAAATTCGACAAGCCAGAAAAAACTTTGTGCAAATGTTGTCGCTCAAATTGTTGCATTTGCATGCGGAAAAAAAGATGAAAATCTAAACAAAAATTTTTGTGGAGAACGTCCATCAAGTTTAATTTACGCAGACGCTCTTACACCAAAAACGCTTGGTGCACTTCTTGCACATTTTGAAAACAAAGTTATGTTCCAAGGTTTTGTTTGGAATATAAATAGTTTTGATCAAGAAGGCGTTCAACTTGGAAAAAAACTTGCAAAAGCCGTTCTTGCTGGAAACACAGACGGAGCACTAAAAGCATACGCTGGATTTTTTGACCTTTAATTCACTTTGATAGACAAACAATTAGAACGAAATACAATCGTTTTAATTGTTTGCACTAAAGTCATTTTTTGATTGTGTAAGGACTTACTATATTTCTATTCCAAAAATTGCTCAACTTGTTTTTTTATGAGAATCATCATCGCTTTGAAAAATCTCAAATCTTTTTAAATCTGAAACAATTTTTTAATATTTTCATCAACAGTTGTGCAAAGTTCTTCAAGTTCAACACAACGAATGTCAGCAATAAACTTGTAACTGTGTTCAATAAGTAAAGGCGTATTCAAAGTTCCTCTAAATGGAACAGGAGCAAGATACGGAGCATCGGTTTCAAGAAGAAGCCTATCTTTAGGAACATAACGCAAAAGTTCTGACATTTGTTGCAATTTAGATTTTTTTGTATAAGTAACGCCACCACCAAAAGCCAAATACCAACCTCTTTCAAGAAAAGATTTTGCTTCTTCAAGACCATAACTATAGCAATGAATAATTCCATTGTCGTAATTACAATTCTTGATACATTCTAAAGTTTGTGCAAAAGCATCTCGTGAATGAACAATAACTGGAAGTGAATATTTTTTTGCAAGTTCCAATTGCATCATAAACATTTCTTTTTCGCCATTGAACATTGCTTTATCAAAATCATTTTCACAACGCCCATCGGCACCACTTGGATTCCAGTGATGGTCAATTCCACATTCGCCGATTGCAATAATTTTTCTAAAAAAAGAATTTTCGCTGTTCAAAGAAAGATTCAACTGAGATTCAAGAATTTGCATTTGATTTTTTCTATCTTGAATTGCTTTTGGCCAAGGCCATATTCCAGCCGAAAAGTAAAAAAAATCAAACGCTTTTTTTTGATAATTAGGGTTGACAATTTTTTTAATTGAAGTTTCAGCAAGCACTTGACGGCTTTTTAAATCGTCACAATTTGTTCCAATGTCAAGTCCAAAAAAAGTATTCTGTTCGCTCATCTTTTCAAGAATAGAAGTTCGCGAATTTTCTTCGAGTAGATTAAAATGAAAGTGCGTATCTGAAAACATTTTATTCTCAATTACTTAATGAGTAAAAAGGCTTTGTAACATTCAAATATTTGACAAATATCTTCTTTGTTTGTAATTTCCCAAGGAGCGTGCATACTCAAAACTGCAACGCCTGCGTCAAGCACATTCATTCCATATTTTGCAGCATGATAAGCAATTGTTCCGCCCCCACCTTGATCGACTTTTCCGAGTTCTGCCATTTGGTAATTAATCTTTTTTTCAGAAAGCATAGAACGAATCTTTGCAATAAATTCCGGATTTGCATCGCTAGCACCAGATTTTCCGCGAGCGCCGGTAAATTTTTGAAAAGCAACTCCACCACCTAATGCGGAACTATTTTCTTTGTCATAAAGTCCAGCATTCATCGGATCGTAAGCGGAGTTTACATCGCTTGAAAGCATTAAGGAATTTGAAAGACAACGGCGCAATGTAAGTTCAGAATAATTTTCTTGTGTGCGTGCAATTATTTCTGCAACCATATTTTCAAAAAGATTAGAAGCCATTCCAGTTGCACCAACACTTCCAATTTCTTCTTTATCAACGCAAAGACAGCAATTTGTTCTAAAAGTTGCAGTTGAATCAAGCATTGCCTTTACTGATGTAAAAGCACAAACTCTATCATCTTGTCCATAAGCCAAAATCATTGATCTATCAAGACCAAGATCTCTTGCATTTCCACTAGGAACAATTTCAAGTTCTGCAGATTCAAAATCTGATTCTTCAATTTCATATTTCTCTTTAAAAATTTTAAGAATATTTTTTTTGCATTTTTCTTTTTCTGATTTTTCATCTTTTTTTGAAGGAATACAGCCAAGAATTACATCAAGAATTTCACCTTTTACGAACTCGCATGCTTTGGCTTGCATTTGTTCTTGAGCAAGATGAGGAAGAATATCAGAAATACAAAAAACAGGGTCGCTTGAATTTTCGCCAATTACAACATTGATTTTAGTTCCATCTTTTTTTACAACAACGCCGTGGATTGCAAGAGGCAAAGTCAGCCACTGATATTTTTTTATTCCACCATAATAATGAGTATTTAAATAAGTGATGTTATCTTTTTCGTAAATTGGATTTTGCTTTGCATCAAGCCTTGGGGAATCTATATGCGCACCAAGAATATTCATTCCATTTTCAAGTTTTTCTGAACCAATTTGAAAAAGTGCAATCGCTTTATCCATTTTGGAAACATAAACTTTGTCGCCTTCCTTTAATTTTTCGCATTCAAAAATATTTTTGTAACCATTTTTTTCTGCAAGAACAATAATTTGTGCTACACATTCTCGTTCAGTTTTTCCATTATCTAGAAAATTTTTGTATTCTTCGATTAGTTTTTCATTAATTGAATTCATTTTTCCCCTACTTAAAAAGTCAATGAGGAAATATCAATTTCCGAGTTGGCTTTTTAACGCGATTTTGCAACAAAGTGAAAAATCGCAAATTATATAAGAAGTTTGCAACGCAAACCAGTTTGACGCAAACTTATAAAGAGCAAAACTGACAACATTTTAGGCAGTTTTGCTCTTAAATCCCTACTTAAAAAGTCAATGAGGAAATATCAATTTCCGAATTGGCTTTTTAGCGCGATTTTGCAACAAAGTGAAAAATCGCAAATTATATAAGAAGTTTGCAACGCAAACCAGTTTGACGCAAACTTATAAAGAGCAAAACTGACAACATTTTAGGCAGTTTTGCTCTTAAATCCCTACTTAAAAAGTCAATGAGGAAATATCAATTTCCGAATTGGCTTTTTAGCGCGATTTTG
>CAZOTD010000083.1:0-7513 GCA_964582685.1 uncultured Treponema sp.
TTTTTTTCTCGCAAAATTATGAGTTTGATTTTAATCAAATTTTTAATAAAAAACTTTCTGATGCAGAGAAAATAACACTTTCACAAGGAAATACTCTTATTAGAAATACAAAAAAATCATCTAACATGATTCTTTTGCCTTGCAATTCTCTAACTCAACAAGTAATTTTGAATATAACAAAACTTAAACCTTCATATCTTGCAGAAATTATACGAATAATTCCTGTTAATAAAAAACCAAATCTTCTAAAGGATTTAAAACAAATTCTTACTGACATTCCAAGTTATAAAGGAATTCCATACTATTCTGAATACAACAAAATTTGGGTTGATCTATATTCAAAAGCACAAATAAAATCAACAATGAATATCGGTAAATCACAAAAAATATCTGCCGATTTTTATATGAATCCATTTGATGATTTTTGTGCGACAATTATTTTGAATGACGGTGGTAATAATCTTTTTTACGAAAACTATAATTCAACTCCAATAATTTACAAAGGTATTTCTTGTATTTCTAGTGGCAATATGAAATCTTATATAATTGCATTTGAAAGTCAGGATTCTTGGATTTTATATGGAATTGGTGGAGTTAACGCTCCACGAATTCCTCTTCTTACAGATAGAATTGAGCTGTCTTTTATAAACAGAATTAAAACATTTTGCAATTTTGTTTTTTCAAAATTGGCAGTTTAAATTATATTTGTATGAAAATATTAGTAATTTTGCTTAAATTGTGGTAAAATTATTTTGATGTTTTTATCTAAAGTTTGCGTTGCAAACTATTTTAAGATTTTTTGCAAGGCAGAAAGTCTTGCAAAAAATACAGTGAGAACTTGTTATTTTATTGAGGGTTATATGTTTAACAAAGTTGATGGGGGGGGGTATATTCAATACCGAATATTTTCTTGGAGTTGATATGTGGTGGATGATAGGATTTTCATTTGTTTTAAGTGTTCTCAGCATTCCTGTTATTATAATTATTTGCAAACATTATGGTTTTTATGATTCAACAGATGAAAGAAAAATCCATAAAGGTAATATTCCTCGTCTTGGAGGAGTAGGAATAATTTTTGCATTTATTACTTCTTCACTCACTTATTTTATTGTTTCTCCTGCAAATAAAGTAACTCATGTTCTTCCCTTAATTATTGCTGGTTCTATTATTTTTATTTTTGCACTTGCTGATGATTTTTTAAATTTAAAGGCAATTTTTAAATTACTTGTTCAAATTCTGGCAGTTTCAATTGTAATATTGAATGGTTATAGATTTAAACAAATATGTGGTTGGATACTTCCAGATTATATTAGTTATCCATTCACTTTTTTCTGGATGCTCGGAATTATAAATGCTTTCAATCTTATTGACGGACTAGATGGTCTTTGTGGCGGACTTTCATTTTTAATAATATCTTCTCTTGGAATTATATTCTTTAATTCTGCACGAGCGACTGCAGCAATTTGTTTTATGTTGTCTGCCGCAATTCTTGGATTTCTTGTTTACAATAAACCGCAAGCAAAGATTTTTATGGGTGACTGTGGAAGTCAATTTATCGGCTTTATGATTTCTGCATTGCCACTATATTATTCAACTCCAAATTTTGAATATAATAAAGTTCTTGTTATGATTGTTCTTACAAGTATTCCTATTCTTGATACAATTGCTGCAATTTGGAGAAGAGCACGAGAACATACATCTTTTATGACTGCCGATTCTCGACATATTCATCACAAACTCATTACACTTGGTTTTTCTAAAGTTCAAACATTACTTTTCCTTTTAGGAATTCAAATTTTTCTTTGTCTTGCTAGTGGACTTGGAATGTATCTTAAAAAAGAAAAAGGTGCGATTCTTTTAATCATAGTATTTGTATTTATGATATTGTTTTATAGTTCAATTCATTTTATATATTATGCAGTTATCAAAACGCATCCAGTTGATATTAACGCAATTCGAAACGACAATTCTGAACTTTCAATTAAACTTGACAAAATCAAATCTGACAAATCAAAAACGGAGGAAAAATGATTTGGGTTATTGGCGCAAAAGGAATGATTGGAAGCGAATTGTGCAAGCAATTAGAAAAAAACAAAATTCCTTTTGTAGCTTCTGATAAAGAAGTTGACATTACAAATTCTGTAAATATTGATACCTTTATTCGTGAACAAGAATCTGCTTCTTATCTTAATTCAATAACTTCAAAAAAATCAAAAAAAATAAAATGGATAGTAAATTGTGCTGCATACACTGATGTTGAAAAAGCACAAACGGAAAGTGAACTTGCATATCTTTTAAATGTAATTGGCACAAAAAATATTGTGCATGCGGCACATTTTAATGGAATTAAATTAATTCATATTTCTACAGATTATGTTTTTAGCGGAATTGAAAATATTCCTTTTACAGAAGAAATGCAAAAAAATCCGCTAAACGTTTATGGAAAAACGAAAAGTGCTGGTGAAGACGAAATAATGCAAGGAATGACTCAGTATTATATTTTAAGAACTGGTTGGCTTTATGGCTACGGTCATTCTAATTTTGTATACAAAATGACTGATTTGATGAATAGCAAAGTGCAAATCAAAGTTGTCAACGACCAAATTGGAACTCCGACATTTGCAGGCGATCTTGCAAATACAATTATCGCATTAATTGAAAAATCAGATAGAAATTCTGATTCATTTAAGAAAAATGACATAATTCCTTATGGTGTTTATCACTTTACAAATCTTGGTCAGACTTCTTTATATAACTTTACATTAAAAATTTACCAACTTGGAAAAAAGTACAAACGCATCACAAATGAATGTTCTATAGTTCCATGCACGACGGCAGAATTTGGAGCAACTGTTGAATGTCCTGCGTATTCTGTTCTCTCTAAAGATAAAATATTAAAGGAACTAAAAATAAAAATTCCAACTTGGGAAAAATCTCTTGAAAAATTTATAAAAGATTCAAATTTTTGAAAATTTAATGATATAAACAAAATTGTCTAAGAAGGAAATTTTAGATGAACAAAACTAAATTTATCGATTTTTTTTTTATTTTATTCTTGTTTAATTTGAATTTGGTTTTTCCGCAAGTTTTTCAAATTGAAAAGGTTAATTATGAAATTTCGGGCATAACAAAGCAAGATTATCTTAAAAGAAAAATTGAATTTGATTTTCAAAAGCAATTTAATTCTGAACAAGAACTTTTAGAATATCTTGATGACATAAAACAAAAATATCAAAATCTTAGACTTTTTGATAAAATTGAATTCGATATAACAAATAATTTAAATTCTGACAACATTGTTTTAGTAGAAGTCACAGTTATGATTACAGAATCAAAAAACTTTGTTGTTGTTCCGTATTACAAATATGATTCTGATGATGGACACACAATAAAAGCAAAATTGCAAGATTCTAACTTTCTTGGTAAATTGAATGAATTTTCAAGTGAAGGTTTTTTTTCAATAAAACAAGAAAAAAAATCCGTATCACTAAAAGCAGGCGCTGGATTTGAGTACAATCTCCCATTTTATTTGGGAATTTTGGAATGTTCTTGGAATAATGCGCATGAAATTTCTTACACATTTGGCAAAAATGAACCTGAATGGGATTTAAATACTGGTTTATCTTTTAGAATTCCTTTTGACAAATTGTCTCTGAACTTAGATTTAACTCAATCGTTTGTTAATGATTTTGATTATGCAATTTATCACGATGAATTGCATTTTGGAGAAATTGCAGATTTTACAGTTCCGATTGTACTTCAAACTATTTCGGGATTAGGAGATATTCTGTATATACCTGGAGTTCACTTTGAGTATAACTGGGGATTTGAAAAAATTAATGAGCATGATGATGAACTTATAAGCCCGGAACTTTTGTTTTCGCATCTATTGTCGCTTGGCAGAATAAATTGGCACGGAAATTTTAGAAAAGGTTTTTCCCTTTATGTAAAGCAAGAAGCAGGATATAACTTTTATAAACAAGATATGGTCATAGGAATTTCAGGTGAATTACAATATTTTTATGCCTGGAAATATGCTGGAATTAATGCCAGATTATATGGATTTTCATACATAAATAAAAATTTGATAATTGATTCAAGACTTCGTGGAATTCGGGAAAATACATATTTTGAAATCTCGGGATTATCTGATATAAATTATAGTAGCACACCAATAGCAATTATTCTTAATCTTGATTTTCCAATTCATTTGTTGAATTTTGATTTTTCAAATTCAAACTCAAATCTTTTAAAAAAATTAAATTTTGAAGTTCAAGTTAGTCCTTTCATTGATTTTGCATTATTACACAATCGTTATACACAAAAAACTTTTGACATACAAGATTCTTTTATTTGTGCAGGAATTGAATTCACAGCATTCCCAGAACGATATAAATCGCTGCAAATTCGTGCTAGTGCTGGATTTGATTTAAGTCAATATATTTTCAAAGATAGCAATAATATAAAATGGCGACCTAATATTTCGCCTTATGAAATTTCTTTTGGACTTGGACTTCATTTTTAATTCTTTTTAATTTTTGTGAATTTAATAATTTGATTGAAAGTTTTCATATTTTCAACTCGCATTTATCTGAATATTTAATTGATTAAGTTTTTCTCTTGAAGCTTTTTTCCAATATTCATCTGGACAACCTTGACTAAGTACTGTAATCATATCTTTTGCAAAACGAGCATAACCACAATTCATTCCATAATCATAAATATTATAAAAACCTTCCCAAAGTGAAACTTCACTTGCCCAATTTTCAATGTCTGAATAACGAACAACTTGTTTGAAAAAATCATTTAAATTTGTAAATTTATATGCCGACTCACGTTCAGTAAGCAATTCATTTAAATGCGTAAAACCAATTATTACGCCGTAAAGATTTGTTAAATATGCTTCTTGATATTTTTTACTTTTGCTATAGATTTTACTAAGTTTAAAATATGCTTTAAGACAAGAAATAGCATCAATTCTGTAAAGTTCAAACATACGAGATGAATTATTTTCTTTAGTAGAATTTGAAGTTCTTAAAATAGCTTTTTTTAGAGTTTCATTTTTATATTGTCCATCGTTTTGCACAATAAGAAGAAGTGCTTTTTCTTGAGTTGGAATATCGTTTGTATATTCAGCAATATCAGCAATAAAAAAAAGAATGTCGTTTTCTTCTGCTGGAATTTCAAGTAAATCCGCAGCAAGTCTTGCTTTTTCAAGATAATCTAACGCAATATTAAATTCGCCTTCGATGCGATATATTTTTGCCAAAAGCATATATGCTTCAGGATAATCATGACGTTTTTTTAAAAATTCCCGTAAGGTCGAAATTGATTCATTAAAATATTCACAAGAATATTTTCCAACCCAAGTATTAATAATTTCAATAGCACCATATTCTTGGCGTTCTTCTAAAACTGCAAGAACATCGTTTAAATTTTCGCCAACACGTCTTACTTGATACGGAGTAACCGCTTTTGTCAAAATAGAATATTGTTGTTCACATTCTGCTTTTCGTTGTGAAATAGCCATTTGACAAAATTTCATTGAATTGGAAAAATTGTTTGCATCAAATTCTTGTTGTGCTTTTTGAAGAATTTTCCAAGACTCTTCGGTTTCAGAAATATTTTGGGCAAAAAGCGATACGAAACCAATTAATAAAATAAAAGTAATTATTGATATTTTTTTCATAATGAATTAATTTCCTGTTCAAATACATTATCGGCATCTTTTACATCAATTGTTCGGATTATTTGTCCTTTTTTAAAAATAATTGCTTTATCTCCGGCACCTGCAATTCCTAAATCAGCATGCTTTCCTTCTCCAGGACCGTTTACAATGCAACCCATAACTGCAACCGTAATATCTTTATTCATTGAAAAAAGTTTATTCTGCCAACGTTCAACGAAAGAATGTACATCAAAACCAAGTCTGCCACAACGTGGACAAGAAATGAGAGTAACTCCTCCATTTCTCTTTCCACATTCACGCAAAATCTCGCGCCCAGCAATCACTTCATTTTCTGGGGAAGAAGAAAGACTTACACGAATTGTGCTTCCGATTCCTTCGCTCAATAATTTACTAAACGCAATAGTTGATTTTACAACGCCACTGATTAAGGGGCCTGCTTCTGTAACACCGATATGAAGCGGAGCAACATAATTTTGAGCAAAACTTTCGTTTGCCAAAATAGTTTCTTGAACGGAAGACGATTTCATGCTTACAATGTATTGGTCAAATTTTAAATTTTCAAAAATCTCGGCTTCTCTTGCGGCGGTTTGTGCAAGAGCAAACGCACGTGTAATTGATTTAGTTTCAACTTGTAAAGCAAGATCTTTTGGAAGACTTCCAGAATTTACACCAATTCTAATTGCTACTCCTTTTTCGCGACAAGCAGCAACAACTTTTTCAACTTTATCACGACTTCCGATATTTCCAGGATTAATTCGGATTTTTGCTACATTTCCTTTTAAACATTCAAGTGCAAGTTTATAATCAAAATGAATATCTGCGACAACTGGCATTGTTGTATGAGCCGCAATTTTTATAAGTCCTTTAGCACTTTTTAGATCTGGAACTGCAAATCGCACAATGTCACAACCGAGCGATTGAAGAATATCAATCTTCTTTAATATTTCATCAAGTTTATTATCATCTTCTTCAACGGAAGCGATTTCATCTTTCCACATTGTTTGAATTAAAACTGGAGAGTCAGCACCAATTGTCAACCTTTTTGTAATTCCTGCTCCACCAATATTCACTGACCGGGATTTTAAAATTTTTTCACTCATAACAAATTATAATATAAAAAAATTAAAAAAAAATATATTGCTATATAAAAAACAAAAAAAAGCACCGAACAAAATCGCTCGGTGCAATTGTTAAAACTTAATATTGAAATTATGCAATCATTCCGAATACCATAGAGAACAAAGCTACAGTTTCGCAAAGACCAACAACAGTGATATACTGTGAAAAACCTTTTCCTGTTTCGCCAAGAGCATCACTACCGGCAGCACCAGCTTTTCCTTGAGCGATTGCAGAAAAACACATTGCAAGACCACAACCAAGTCCAAGTCCAAGAGCAGTTCCAGCACTCATTCCAGAACCAAGTTTTTCTTTCATTGAGTTCATAAGAAGGTAACCATAAATTGTCTGTGTCAAAGGAGCACCAGCAAAGACTGTTAAAATAAATGGAGCAGGTTTGTTATTTACATAACATCTTTTCCAAGCACCAATAGCAGCCTGTCCTGAAATTCCAATTCCGATTGCCGAACCAATAGCAGCAATACCCATACAAATCGCAGCACCTAACATTCCAAAATCAATATTCATAATTAACTCCTTATAATTTCCTTTAATAGAAATTTAATATTTTATTTTTTCACCGTTTCACTGAACGGTTGATATTTAAATCCAGACCATGACATTCCAAGATGAGTTGAAAACTCAAGCGTATTTAATCGAACGCCATGAACAATTACAGACAAAAGGTTCAAAATCATATTCAAACCA
>CAZOTD010000084.1:0-7469 GCA_964582685.1 uncultured Treponema sp.
ATATTATTTATATAAACTCTTTTTTAAAACATCTCTTAAAAAAAGTACAAACTATTTAAAATCGCAAATGAAAACATAAGATAACTCTTCTTGACCAATGGTTATTGTCAATTTATAATATTTCTTGAAGAGAAATGTTATAAAAACTTTTTTCGTATTTGACAAACTTTTTATTGAATGTGCAATTTTCTTTTTTTAGACAATTGCACTAAAATTGTTATTTACGAATTAATATTTGCTTGTTGGTTTGTATTGGAGAGTTTATATTTTTTATGAGAAAATTTTAGTTTTTAAGGAATTTTGTGGAACATTCTTATACGATTGTTGTGCCAGATATTGAAATTTTAACTAAACTTTGTGGCACTAACGATAGCAATTTGCGACTCATTGAACAGCACTTAGGCGTTCCTATCTTTATGCGTGGAAATGAATTAACTGTTGAAAAGGACGATCCGTCGATTCAGCAACAGTTTAGATTTATAATTGATCGCATTATTGACGAGATTCAAGATGGATATGCAGATTCTGAAGATGCAGTTGCTTCACTTTTGAATACTGACTTAAATCCAGATTACACTCCAACTAAAGAATACTTTGATTTGCAACGTGAACATGCAACTATGAATGAAGGGGCAATTATTGTTCCTGGTGCGTCAAAAAAACTTTATCCAAAAACGCAAAATCAAGCAGATTATGTAAAACTTTTAAGAACTCGTGATATGGTTTTTTGCACAGGTCCTGCTGGAACAGGAAAAACCTTTCTTGCTGTTGCGCAAGCATTACGCCTTGTCCTTTCAAAAGAAAAAAAAGGAATTATTTTAACGCGACCAATTGTTGAAGCCGGTGAAAGTCTTGGATTTTTGCCAGGCGATCTTGAACAAAAAATTGGTCCTTATTTAAGACCTCTTTACGATTCTATGGAATTTTTGTTACCCAAAGAAACTGTAAAAAAATTAATTGAAAATAATATTATAGAAACCGCTCCACTAGCTTATATGCGTGGACGGACCTTAAATGATAATGTTATCATTCTTGATGAAGCACAAAATACAACATGCGAACAGATGAAAATGTTCTTAACTCGCATGGGTAATGGTTCAAAGGTATTTATTACCGGAGATGTAACTCAAATTGATTTACCAAAACGATGTAAGTCAGGACTTGTTCAGGCACTTAATGTTTTATCGAACATTCCAGAAATTGGAATTATGGAAATGACGGGTTCTGATGTTGTAAGAAATCCTTTGGTAAAAAAGATTGTTCAGGCGTATGAAAATGCAAAAGATGAATGAAAATCAAATTGGTGCAATTGCTAGTGGTTATGGAAAAAAACGAAATAATGTTTTTAATACAATTATTTCTTCCATAAAAAAAGATTATCCTTATATAATTCTTGCTATAGTTTCTTTTCTTGTACTTGCAATTATTTGCTTTTTTGGAGTTACCAAAAAGCTTACAATTGCTGCTTTTTCTCTTGATGAATATGAAGTAGGTCAAATTGCTGACAGAACAATTGTCGCAGATAGGTCGCTTCCTGCAACTGCGGTTTATCCTTTTGGAATCAGAGAATCTGAAAAAATTATAAGAAAAGGATTTCCTATAACAGAAAATGATTACAGAAAACTTGAAAAAATGGCAAACACAAAAGAATACATCGACTACAGAGCTTATGCCAACACTCTTTTGTATCTTTTCCTTTTGCTTATTTTGTGGACTGAACTTTATTCTGATGTTTTGCTTGGAAGAAAAGTTTCCTTTAAAGAAATTCTAACTGAAATTATTTTCTTTATAGCAATTTATTCAATTACAATGTTTGCTCCCCAAATTAGTCGCACATTTGCTTTATCGCCATATCATTTGACAATTATAATTCCTACTGCATTGTTTATTTTTCTTATAGCGTTATTGTTTGGCGAAAAATCTTCTGTTTATTTTTCGATTCTTGTTTCGCTTGGAGTTTTAAACGCATCAGGAAATGAACTTATTACTTTCTTGTTTACTTTGGCGACTTCATTTAGTGCAACTAGAATTATCAGAAAAATTGAAACTCGTATCGATATGGTTTTTGCTTCTCTTGCAATTGCTATATTGAACATTGTGTTTATAATTGTGGCTAAGATTTTATTTAATGATACTTTTGATAATATTGGATTTTTAAGTTTTGCACTTGGAGCAAATGGATTTATTTCTGGTATTCTTGCACTTGGATTTATTACTCCACTTGAACAACTTCTAAATACTGCTTCAGTATTCAGATTGATGGATTTAAGCGATTTGAATAGTCCCACAATGCGAAAGTTGCTTCTTAATGCTCCAGGAACTTATAGCCATTCAATGATGGTGGCACAACTTGCCGAAAATGCATGTAAAGAAATCGGTGCTAATCCTTTAATTGCTCGTGTCGGTGCGTACTATCACGATATTGGAAAGATGGATCAGAGTGAATATTTTGTTGAAAATCAAACAGGTTATAATAAGCATGATGATATGAATCCATCTCTTTCTGTTTCTGTAATAAGAAGCCATGTTAAGCGTGGAGTTGAAAAAGCACATCAACTTCATCTTCCTCCGCAAATTATTGATATTATTGCAGAACATCATGGTAATAGCGTAATTTCATATTTTTACAATGAAGCAAAAAAAACAAATCCAGATGTCAGCGAAGAAGATTTTTCTTATAATGGAACTCCTCCTACAACAAAAGAAAGTGCAGTTGTAATGCTTGCCGATACTGTTGAGGCGGCTTGTCGTACTCTTGAAAAACCATCAGTTTCAAGACTTGATAAATTTATTCAAACCTTAATTTCTTCAAAACTTGAACATCATCAACTTGATAATTGTCCTTTAACTTTTAAGGAACTTACGATTATTCGTGAATCTTTTGTTACAGTTCTTGCAGGTTATTATCATTCTCGCATTGAATATCCTGACCAAAAAGATCCTGATGCAGACGATAAATCTAGCGAAAAATTTTCTGAAAAACAAACACAAAAAACTTCACTTGAAAAAGCTACAAATTTCGACAAAACAAAAAAAATGAAAACTAAGTTTGAAGTAAATTCGAAAGAAGAAAAAAATGGCAAATAGAATTTTAATAAGTGTACAAGAAGGTCTTGAAAATCCTTCATTTCTTGAGCAAATAGAACCATTTATGCAAAAGGCAATGCACAAACTTCATTTTGATAATGAAGAAGTTTCGATTTTATTTTGCAACAATGAATATATTCGTTCACTTAATAATAATTATCGCCAAATTGACAGTGCAACTGATGTTTTATCTTTTGAAAATGATTATGTCTATAATGAAGATGGATTTGATTGGAAACAAATTGGCGATATTGTTATCAGTGTCGAAATGATTGAAGAAAATGCAACGTATTTTGGCACTTCTTGTAATGCAGAATTAAAACGACTTTTAGTTCATGGAATTCTTCACTTAAATGGAATGGATCATGGACAAGAACATTTGGAAATTGATAAAGCACCTAAATGTGAAATGCTTGTTTTGCAAGAAAATATACTTCAACAGTTGCTAGATGAAATTTTAATAAAGTAAAGGTTAAAAAGTAAATATATGGGTTTATTTGGATTTAACAATTTTAAGAAAAAAGAAGAACTTCCACAAGACGCTATTGCAGAGAAAAAAACTACAGAAGAAATCCTTGAAGAAGAAAAAGAGGATATGATTCAAGGAGTAGAAGAATTGTCTTTAACTTCTGTAAAAGAAGTTATGATTCCTCGCATTGATGTTGACTTTATAAATATTGAAGTTTCGCAAAACGAATTACTTGAAAAAATTACAGAAAGCGGACATTCAAGATTTCCAGTTTATAAAGATTCAATCGATAATGTAATCGGAGTTCTTTATGTAAAAGATCTTATAAAATGCTTTTCTGCAAATGAAAAAATTGAATTGGAAAAAATTATTCGAAAAGCATATTTTGTTCCTGAAACAAAACACATTGATAGTTTGCTTCGTGAATTTAAAAGACGACATATTCATATTGCAATGGCAGTTGATGAATACGGCGGACTTTCGGGCATCGTGTGCATGGAAGATATTATCGAAGAAATTGTTGGCGACATTCAAGATGAATTTGATAATGAACGCGATGACATTATTTGTCTTGGCAGTAATGTTTGGCTTGTTGATGGGCGCGAAAATCTTTCTGACTTGAATGAAGAAATTGGTTCTTCTTTTCCGTCAGAAGAGTTTGATACTTTGGGTGGATTTGTGTTAGATTTGTTTGGAAAGATTCCTGTAAAATATGAAAAAATAACTTGGAACGATTATGACTTTATTATTCAAGATATGGATGTTCATAGAATAGATATGATAAAAGTTATATTTCACAAAGATGATGAGGGTGGGCAAAAGGATGAAAAAGAATAAAATTGCACTTTTATGTGCTACTTTGTTTTTGTTTTTTTCAAATGTTTTTTCACAAGAAACTGGATTTAGAAATACATCGTCTTTTGACCAAAATTCCAGATTATCTGCAATTGAACTTTATGATAAAGGAATGGAATTTTTTCTTGACAATCAATGGTGGCAAGCTCATGAATATTTTACAGAAGCACTTCAAAAAAATAATGCTTATGCAGACGCTTGGTTTATGCTTGCAAAATGTGCTTATGAAATGAATCAATTTTATAAGGCTACGGAATATGTTGACAATGCTCAAAAATATGCTGGCGAAAAACCTGAATATATAAACTTAAAAGCATTTAGTCTTATTGCGTCTGGAGATTTGGAAAATGCCTCGTTACTTTTTAATTCAGTTTTAAAAAAATATCCAAATGATATTGACGCACGATTTGGACTTGCAGAACTTGAACTTTTTGATGGAAAACTTTCGAGTGCTGAAAACTTTTATCAAGAAGCACTCAAACGACAACCATCAAATGTAAAAGCACTTTTAAGTCTTGCACTTGTTAGTACTGAACTTGGAAAAAATAATCTAGCCCGAAATTACATAAACAAAGCACTTCAAACCCATGCAAATAATGAAGAAGTTTATTACATTGCTGCATATCTTTCTGCGCTAAATGGTGATTATTCTGACGCTGAACGCAAGGCGTTAATGGCAGTTCAAGTTAATGCAAATTATGATAGTGCTTATGAACTTCTTGGAACAATTTATTATGCCCAAAAGCGTTACCAAGATGTAATTGATATTGCCGATTTTAGAATTAATCGAAATCGCAATTTGCCACAAGCTTGGTATAGCAAAGGACTTGCTCAAGAAAAACTTGGCTTATATGAAGATTCAATTTCTACTTGGGAAACTGGACTTGAAATTGATCCATCTGACGAAATTATGAGAGCGGCATTTGAACTTTCAATTCTTGCTAATACAAATATCGAAGATTCAAGACGAAAAAATTGGGCACTTTATCATGTGCGTAAAGGTCAAGAATATCAACAAAAATATCTTGGTCCTCAAGTAAGATATGAATTTCAAACTGCACTAAAGATTAATCCAAAAAATATAACAGCAAGAAATGCGTTTGCTCAAATGCTTTACAATGATGGATTTAATGAGAATTATCTTGAACAATTGAAATTCGTAAAAGAAAATACAAATATTCCAGAAATACAAGATTCTGAAAATCCAACTGACGCAGAAACTAACAATCAAATTCGATATACAAGACTTTCTGACACAATAGAAGGATTTGAATCATTAATGAGTAATACAATGGCTCAGCGTTGGGATATTAATCCATTCTATCTTGATAAAACTCGTTGGAATATTGGTATTTACTATATGGAAAAAATTGAACCTTTGTATCACTGCGATCTTGCTCGAATTGCTGCAAATAATCTTCGACTTATGTTTCAAGGAATTGCAGCAACAAATGTAAGACTTTATCCAGAAGAAGTTACAGGTTTTGCAGACGCTTATAAAAAAGCGTATGATAAAAAACTAGATTATTTTATAATTCTTACAGGCGATGAAACTGATCGTGATGTAAAAATTGATGCCGTACTTTATTCGGCTGCTACAGGTGCAAAGGTTGCAAATTTTTCAACTTATCGAACAGGCAATGACCGTTTTGAAAATGCATTATTGCGATTGAGAAAAGATATACTTTCAATTCTTCCTGTTCGTGCAAAAATTCTTAATCGTAATCTTAAAGAAGTTTTGATTGATATTGGAAAGTCTGAAGGAATGGTTAAAGACGCAGTGTTTACAGTTGTAAAAAAAGGTGCTATGAAAACAAGCGACAATGGAGTCGGTCTTATTTATTCTGATAAAGATGTACTTGGAACTGTAACGATTACAAAAATTTCTGAAGAAATTTCAGAAGGAACTCTTTCTGAAACAGGATTCTATGACAGAGTAAATCCCGGCGATGAACTTATTCTTGCAAAACTTCCTCAAACTAATAATTCATCTCAAAGTGACACAGCTCTTGATACTTCGCCACAAGCACAACCAGAAGGCAATGTTAGCCCATTAAAAGGTGCTGATTTGGAAATTTCTCGAACACCATCTTTAATTAAGATGATTGAGGAATTATATTAATTTATTTAATTTCAATTAAATCCAAACTTGAGTCAATCCATTTTTTTGCAAGTTCAGGATATTTATCTTGAACTTGCAAAAATTGAAAGACAGCCATTTTATAGTTTTTAGCAAAATAATAAGATTCGCCAAGATAAAAAGTTGCACGTTTTGTAACCGAATCATTTCTGTAAATACTTAAAAAATCTGTCAATTCGTTAATTGCTTTTGTAAAATTGTTTTTTACAAATGAATTTTTCAAGATATTAAAAAGATAATATTCATCGCCAGCCACTGGAGAAATTAAATCTTCTTCAAAAACATACATTTTTGTAATTCTTGTTTTATTTCCAGTTTTTTTTCTTCCAAGTTCATTTGCAACATCCATTGCTTTGTCGCCGAGAATGTTATTTGTATTATTTGAAATTTCAATAAGACCTGGAATTGGAAGAGGAATATCACGCATTTTTTCTGAATCATCTTGAAAAGTGTTTTGTATTTTCTTTTCTTCTATTGGCGTAATAATTTCTTCCGTTTGATAGTTTGACGCAATTCGAACTCCTATTATTGTTGAATTTACAGAAGGAAGAATTGTTTTATAAATTCCGTTTGAAGTATTGCATAAAACGCAATAATAATATTCCTTGGAATTATCAAGCAAATCTTCATATTCTTGTGCGTCAACTTCAAGTTTTGCAATAGGCGAAAGTTTTGAAATTTGATTTAAGGAAGTTATCTGTTTTGAATCACGAAAAATATAAAAACCTTGAATTTCAGGAATTGAATTTTGTGGTTTTGTCCAAGTAAGTTTTACGCTTTTTGAAGATTTTGGAAAAGCATTTATATTAGAAACTATAGGTCTTGATGTTTGAGCGAGCAAATTAAAACTTGTAAATAAAGTGATAATTAATATTAAGTTCTTCTTTTTCATTCTTTTATTGTATAATCATTTTATCT
>CAZOTD010000085.1:0-7296 GCA_964582685.1 uncultured Treponema sp.
ATATTAAAATAAAGACTGCCATTGCAATAAAAAATAATTTTTTTAAAAATTTAATATTAGGAATCTAAAATGAAAACTAGTGAATTTTTCTTTGATTTACCAGAAGAATTAATTGCCCAATATCCAAGTGGAATTCGCGGTCAAGATAAGCTTATGCAACTTAACAAAATAACAGGTAAAGTTGAACATTTTATGATGGATAATTTACCCGATTTAATTACGCCTGGAACTTTAATGGTTTTTAATAATTCAAAAGTACGTCGTGCTCGTGTCTATGGAATTAAAGAAACTACTGGACGAGAAATTGAGTTTATGTTTTTAAATTCAATTGATAAAGATTGTTGCATCTGGAATACAATGGTTAAATCGGCAAAAAAACAAAAACCTGGAATGAATTACAAATTTCCAGATGGAACAATTGGTACGATTCTTGATGTTCCTGAAAAACTAAGAACTGAATTTCGTGTTATAAAATTCGATTTTGCCCTTGATGAACAATGGTTTGAAAGAAATGGTCATATTCCACTTCCTCCATACATTAAACGTGATGATACAAAAGAAGATTCTGAACGTTATCAAAATGTTTTTGCAAAAGAAACAGGAAGTGCTGCTTGTCCTACGGCAGGACTTCATTTTACTAAGGAAATGTTTAATCGCCTTGATAATAATGGAATTGACAGATGTTTTATTACTCTCCATGTTGGACTTGGAACTTTTCTTCCTGTTCGGGAAGATGAAATTGAAAAACATAAAATGCACGAAGAATATTACACGATTACAAAAGAAACTGCAGATAAAATTAATCAAGCAAAAAAACAAGGTCGCCCGATTCTTGCTGTTGGAACAACGTCAGTTCGTACACTTGAATCTGTTGCCCAGCGAATTATTAATTCTCAAAAAACTCCAGGTGAAAACGGAGAATGGATAATTCCTGGAACATCTTCAACAAAGATTTTTATGTATCCAGGTTTTAAATTTCAGATTGTTGATCAAATGTTTACGAATTTTCACACTCCTGAAAGCACTCTTATAATGTTAGTAAGTGCTTTTGCCGGCAAAGAAAATATTATGAGGGCATATAAGCAAGCAGTTGAAAATCGTTATCGTTTTTTTTCTTACGGTGATTGTATGTTAATCAAATGATTTTTAGCTAAATTATGTAAGTTCATGCAAAGAATACGCAATAAGATTTAAAAATTGTTGTCGCAAAATTGAATCGTATTGAATATCTTTTGCCATTATATCAAAATCTCGAGCGGCAATTTCAAGAAAATCATGAATTTTCGACTGAGATAGAGGAAGGCGAACGCCAAGAAAGTTTGACTCTAATTCTTTACTTTGAAAAATAAAAGGTCCAGAATAACAAAGTTTTAAGTTGATAAGAATATTTTTTTCTGTTTTTGCAAGAAAGCAAAAAGTTGCAGAACTATCAGAAACTTTATGAGCAGGCCCAACTCTTTGAAAAATTTCAACATTCCAATCGTCAGTTGGAACTCGAATATTTATAAGAACTGATTCAGGTGAAACAGAATTCAATTTAGTAATTGGAACAATATTAAAACTCTTTTGATTTTTAAATTTAAGCGAAGCATCAAGAACAAGAAGTGGTGCAATAAGAGTAAGTCTTGTGTCCATTGCCATAATATTTCCACCAATTGTCGCCATATTTCTAACTGCATGATTTGCCATTGAAGAAACTGCCTCAAAAAGAATTGGCGGAAGAAACGTAGTTCCAAGGTGAAGAATGCTGTTCAAAGTAACTGCAGGACCAAAGTCAATAAAGCGTTCATGTTTTTCGATAAAATTTAATTCAGGATTGTTTCGTATTGAAAGTGCTTTTTCCGGAAACTTATTTATATAAGTTGCTCCACCAATAATGCTAAGATTACTGATTGTCTTTAATTGAAAGAGAATATCATTTACTGTTTTTGCGGTAAAAATATAATGTTTATCTGTTGCCATTTTTTCTTAACTTTTCCTTGTCAAAATGAATTGAATAAGCATAAAGTATTCCGTTTATAAGAGTATTTTGTTCAACACAACAATCAATTAATCTACTAGTTACAACTTCAACTTTATCACGACTCGGTTCATGCATAGAATTAATAACTTCGTAAGCAAGAAATATTTTGCCTGCATTGCAAAATCCGCACATTGAAACGCCTGCCTTTTCAAAACCTTTTATAATATCAGCATAAAAATCAGTTTTAGAAAAATATTCAAGGGTTGTAATTTTTTCGCCCATAATAATTCCCACTGGAATGTGGCAACTTGGAACAGCTTTGTTGTCAAGAAGTACGTAGCAAGAACCGCAGTTGTGAGAAAGACAACCAGGTTTTACTGAAATTAGATTTTCGCGTCTTAAAACATCAGAAAGCATTTGTGCTGGATCAGATTCAATTAGACATTCTTTGTCATTTAGAATTAGTTGAATTTTCATTTGAAATCATATCCTTAAAGAATTGTTGAGGTTTCACAGGAATTGTATTAATTTCTGTGCCGACAGCTTGAGATAGTGCACTTGCAAATGCTGCTGGAAGAATTCTCGAAATTAAACCATCAATTTGAGTTGGGTCGCGATCAGATTGGACAAACGAAATTGAAATTTTGTCGCAGTTAAGCATGTCATCGACAAGAACTTCAGAAAGTGCATGTTGAATCGAAAGTTTTACAGAATTTTCTGCAATTTTGGGAAGTTCGATTTTTCCAGCGTTAATTATTGCATTGATTTTTTTTATAAAAATTTTGTAAGTATAAGGATTAAGTTCAAGTTCCAAAGTTAGAGTTCCAAATGAACTTGCAAAAAATGGTGTTCCAGAAAATTTTTCTTTATTCCAAGCTTTTTTTTGTGTTGCTGTAAATCCCTTAATTGACGAAATTGGAAGAGGTTTTCTAAATCTTTTTGATTGAATGTCAAAGCAACATTTTTTTAAAAGATAAGTCATTATGGAAATATTTGAATGAGCAATTTCAGGAACAGAAAAATCATCATGAATATCAAAATTACTATTAATTTTAATATGTTTTGGATCTAGTTCAAGAATTTGAGACGCAGTTTTTTTCCATACTTCAAATGTTGAAGCGGAAGGTGGAATTGCATAAATAATTAAATCGCCGTCAGATGTAAGAGTTGTCTGCATTTTTTGATTACATTCAAAAATATTTGTGCCGTAATAACCAATTCCATTAAAGCCACATGCAACTCCAATTCCTCTTAGAGGAAAGTTTTGAAGATTTTCGTAATCGAATTTTCGGTTTTTAGATTCAAGTTTGAAAGAAATGAATTTTCGTTTTAAATCTGTAATAGTTTCAAGGGCAGCAAAATTTTCCCTAACTTTTTCATTTGAAAAGTTAAACGGAATAGAAACTTTCCTTTCAAAATTTTTCATTCTAAACTCATCAGGAAAAAATCCAGTTATGTTACATATTTTTTGCATTTGCCGTTCAATTGCAAAAAACGCTTGTGAATCTATACATTCGATGTTAAAAGAAACCGGCGGATTGTAAGATTCAAATGCTTTTGCAATAATTTCAAGATTGCGCACCGAATAAATATTATTTGCAGCAATAACAAGTCTGTCAAGAATTTCTGCGGCAAAAGGGTTGTGGTAACCTGAATCGAGTTCAATAAAAATTTGAGTTGCTTCAATAATTCCATCTTTTTTTACTGAATTTCTTATTTTAATTGAAATTGGGCTTTTCTTAATTAAATATTCATAATGCTCTTCTCTTGATAAAACTAGCATTACAGGTTTACCTGTTTTTATTGCAACAAGAGCGGCTTGAATTGCAATAACAGTATTAAGCCAAATTGTATTTGTATGTGGATCTGCTGTAATTGTTTTTTTGACTATAATTTTATCAGATTTTAGTGAAAATACACGTTTTACATTTTCAACTAAGTGGTTGTACCATTGAGTTGGTGTAGAAATTGTAAGTATATTTTTTTTGAAACTACAAAATGCACCATTTGTTTCGTTGCAAGAAGGTGCATTTAAAACAGAAGTCCAAGTTCCTTTAATATCAAAATTCTTCTTTGAAAAGAGTTTTGAAAATTCTTCAGGTTTTTGTGCTTTTCCATTTTTTATAAATCGTTGAGCATATAGAATTTCTTTTTCCTTCGTTTTTGCAGTTGCCTGTTTTTCAATTTCTAATTTAACATTTTTTTCAAGTTCATCAAGTTCTTTAAAATCTGGACCGGCAAGAATTGCAATCGCTTGACCTTTATAGAAAATTTCGTCTTTTGCCAAAATTTGTGTTTGGATATTAAATGTTTCGACATAATTTTGTTCACCAAAATCTGTCGCAGTAAAAAAATAATAACCTTCAGGAATTGAAGTGCAAGTTATGCTTTTTATTATTCCTCTATTTACTTTACTTCTGACGATTTTTGCAAAAAGCATTTCGGGCACAGATAAATCGCTAAAATATGTTTTAGAAAGTGAAAAGTTTAATTGTTCAGAATCAGTTTTGATAGATTTTGTAACTTTAGTTTTTTTATCCGACATAATTTTCATTTCCTATTTTTTTTACAGCAGAAATTGTGTCTTGTATCATCTTGTCAGTCATGTCAGGCCACAAAGGTAATGTTATTGTTCTTATGAATTGACTTTCTGCATTTGGAAAATTTTCTTTTCTAAAAGTGCTATCAAGATTTTTCCAATAACTAAAATGGAATAATGGAATAAAGTGCATTGATATTCCAATTCCTTCATTTTGAAGTTGATTTGAAAATTCATTTCTGTCAATTTTAAGTTTATCAAGTTTGAGCCGAAGAAGATACAAATGCCAAGCATTTCCTTCACAATCTGGAGGTAGTTCAAGAAAGTCAAGTTTGGAAAATTCTTGATTATAAATTTTACAAATATGTTTTCGTTTTTCAAAAAAAATATTTGCTTTTTTTAATTGAATTCTTCCAATTGCACTTAAAATGTCGGGCAAATTGAATTTATATCCAGGTGCAACAATGTCGTATTGCCAGTTTGCCTTTGGAGAAGTGTAGCGATTCCAAGTTGTTCTATCCATTCCATGAAGACGCATGATTTGCATATCTTTAAGTAACATTAAATCCTTTGTGCAAATCATTCCTCCTTCGCCAGTTGTCAAAGGTTTTGTTGCATAAAAAGAAAAAACTCCGACATCACCAATAGTTCCAGCATAACCAAATTCTGTAAGGCTTGGAAAAGAATGTGCAGCATCTTCAATAACTTTAAGATTGTATTTTTTTGCAAGTTCTAAAATTCGTTTCATATTGCAAACATTTCCTGCAATGTGAACGGGAACAATTGCTTTTATGTTATGTTTTTTTGTTTTTTCATTTTCAATGAGAATTTGTTCAATTTTATCTGGATCAATATTATAAGATTTTTTTTCAATATCACAAAAAATTACATCGGCACCAAGATGTTTAGCACAAGTGGCTGTAGAAACAAAAGTGTATGGCGTTGTAATTATTGCAGTGCCACTTTTTACACCACAAGCATGCATTGCAAGAATCATTCCACTTGTATTTGAATTAACTGCAAGGCTTGCAATATTTTTGTCTTTAAGTGGAGAATTCATAAAGTCAGAGAATTCTTTTTCAAATTCCAAAGTTATATTCCCTGTCGTAAGCCAACCAGAACGAATAACTTCCAAAACTGCATCTTCTTCTTCTTGATTTATTGATGGCTTAGAAAATGGAACTTTTAATTGTTTATTCATATAATATTCCTTTTGCTAAATGTCAGATGAATTTTCAAATTTCAATTCTGGAATAACTTGTTGAAGCAAATTGCGAAGTAAAGTTACATTTCTGTATTTTGAATAATCTGGATTTTCTTTACCTATACATATTTCTTTTAATTTTTCCAAAAGAGAATCAAGGTCAAATTGAACAGGCAAAGCTTCTAATTTTAGAATCTTTGGATATTTTGTAGGTTGTGGATTTTCTTCTTCTAGCCACAATGGTTCTGTTAGTCTTTCGCCTTTTCTAATTCCAGTAAATTGAATTTCAATATCTTGATTTGGTTTATGACCACTAAAAATAATAATGTGCTCTGCTAAATCTTGAATTTTTATAGGTTCTCCCATATCAAGCAAATACGAAAATCCATTTTTTCCAACTCCGCCTGTTTGCAAAACAAGAGAACAAGCTTCTGGAATTGTCATAAAAAATCGTTCCATTTTAGGATCGGTTACTGTAACAGGTCCTCCGTTTTTAATTTGTTCCATAAAAAGTGGCAGAATGGAACCTCGTGAGCCAAGAACATTTCCAAATCTTACAAACATAAAATCTTGATTTTTATCTTTAATTTTTTGTGCAGTTTGAAGCAAAAGTTTTTCACAAAGGAATTTAGACACGCCGTAAATTGAAACTGGACTTACTGCTTTATCTGTCGAAATTAAAACAAATTTTTTTACGCCAAATTCAAGACTTGCATCTAAAAAATTTTTTGTTCCAAACACATTATTTTCAATTACGGCAACTGGATTTTCTTCCATCAATGGAACATGTTTGTAAGCTGCACAATGAAAAATTACATCGCATTTTGTATGCGAAATAATGTAGCGCACATATTCTTTATCTTTCATATCTCCAATGATTGGAACAATTGTTGCCTTTTCGCCAACACCTTCTTGTTGCAAAAGTTTCAATTCACGATTTATTTGATAAATTGAATTTTCGCCATGCCCAAAAAGGTAAAGTCGTTCAGCACCACCTGATAACAATTGCCTTGCTAATTCTGAACCAATAGAACCTCCAGCACCTGTAATGAGAACCCGTTTTCCGCGAAGATACGAGAGACTTTCTTTTAGAGAAATTGTAACAGGCGTTCTGCCAAGAATATCAAGTGGATCAATTTCTCGTGTTTGAACAAAATGTGCTGTTCCGTTTACAACTTGGCTTATGCTTGGCAAAATTTTAATGTGCGTAAAACCACTTTTTTTAAGTGCTTCATATATTTTTTTAATTCGTTCGGCACTAGCAGTTGGAATTGCAATTATTGCTTCTGTTGTATCCGAAGAATTCAGTAAAGAAGCAACATTTTCAATAGGTCCTAAAACAGGAATTCCATCGATTTCTTTACCAATGAGATTTTTGTCATCATCAAGAAATGCACAGACATTTCCGAACGTTTTTTTGCGTTTAATATCGCTTGCAATCATTTGTCCAGCAAAGCCGGCACCAATAATGTAAAATTGAGAATTCTGCTGTTTAACCATGCTCTTTTTAGTTCAAAAGACTTTCCCCACCAAAATAATAATATCATACAATTTTTCTTTCTTCAATTTGATTTTGATTAAATAAAAAAT
>CAZOTD010000086.1:0-7219 GCA_964582685.1 uncultured Treponema sp.
CGAATTGCGAATTGCGAATTGCGAATTGCGAATTGCGAATTGCGAATTGCGAATTGCGAATTTTGAAGCGTTACGACTTGTTTGTCAAGTGATTTTATTGTAAATCTAACTACTCTCTTCATACTTTATATTCTAATAATTTTCTTTGGATTGTCAACTATTTTGTGTGTGGAGTGTGGATTTTGTGTGTAGACACACAAAGCACACCGTAAAATTCGCTGTCGAAAAGCTTTTAGCAAAATGATATCAGTGTAAAAATTCTAGTTGACGATATAAAATTACCGTGCTATCTTTTATGTATAGTAAAGTTTTAATTCTATTTACTAATTTTTAGCAAATAGAATTAAATATCACCAAAGTGGTTTTACCACCCTAGTTCAAATTATTTTTTGAGAGACAAGCCATGCAGTTTTTTGATACTCACGCTCACATCGGGCTTATATACGATGATCCTATTGAACAATTACGCGTAATTCAGCAGGCAAAACAAGCCGGCGTATCTCGTATTGTCAGCATTAATAACAGTTTGCACGATTTTCAGAAAGTGTACCAGACTTTAAAAAGCGTTCCAGGAATTTATCACGCTGTTGGAGTTGCTCCATCAGAAGTTACAAATCCCGGCAGTAATTATATTCAAACTATCGAAGAAAATCTAAAACTTCCAAATGTTGTTGCAGTTGGCGAAACTGGGCTTGACTATTACAAACAATTTGGTGACAAGAGATCTCAAATTGAACTTTTTATTCAACAACTTGAACTTGCTCAAAAACATAATCTTCCTGTAATTGTACATAATCGAGATGCAGGAAAAGATGTTTACGATATTCTTTCGCAACGACTTCCAGATTCTGGGGCAATTCTTCATTGTTATTCAGAAAATGCTGAATATGCAAAAAAATGTCTTGATAAAAATATATATTTTTCGTTTGCTGGAAATTTAACTTATCGCAATGCACGAAATTTGCATGAAACTGTTTTGAATATTCCTTTAGAAAGAATTCTTATCGAAACAGAAAGTCCGTTTATGATTCCATCTGAATTCCGCGAAAAAAAACGTACAATGCCTGCATATCTTCCGTCTACAGCGAAATTCCTTGCAGAAATGCTCGAATTAGATCTTGAAAAACTTTGTGTGCAATTATGGAAAAATAGTTGCAAAATTTTCAAACTTCCAGAAGATTAGGCAAACTAAAATGCTTTATCATCCAGTTCAAATTGGTTCTCTTTTTCTCGATGGAAATTTGTTTTTGGCACCAGTTGCAGGTTATAGCGACAGAGCTTTTCGTTCTCTTTGCGTCAAAGGCGGAGCAAATTTTGAATACACAGAAATGGTAAGTGCCGAAGCACTTACTCGTCGCAACAAGAACACGCAAGAAATTATGAAAGCTGCTACGAATGAAACTAAATACGCCGTTCAGATTTTTGGCGGAACTCCTCAAGTTATGTACGATGCAACACTTCTTGTGCTTGAACAAACAAAATGCAGTTGTATCGATATAAACGCTGGCTGTCCTGTTGCAAAAGTTGTAAAAACTGGAGCTGGTTCAAGTCTTACTCGAGATTATGAGCGACTTGGCGTTATTATCGAAAGCGTTGTCAAAGCGGTAAAGGACAAAGGTTCTGACATTCCTGTTACAGTGAAAATTCGTTCAGGTTGGGATAAACTTTCTATTACATTTAGGCAAGCGGCAGAAATTGCTATTAATGCTGGAGTTTCTGCAATTACAATGCATCCGCGCACTCGTGCACAAGGTTATGAAGGTCGCTCAAATTGGGATTATCTTAAGGAACTTGTAGAACTTGCAAAAGGTCGAGTTGCAATTTTTGGTTCTGGCGATGTATTTTCTCCAGAAGATGCAAAAAAAATGCTAGAAACAACAGGAGTTGACGGCGTAATGTTTGCACGAGGTGCAATGGGTAAACCTTTTATTTTTAGGCAAACTAGACAACTTTTAGAAACAGGAACTTACGACGAAATTCCAATTAAAGAAAGAATTATTGCAGGTTTTGAAGAATTATCTGTCCTAATAGAAGACCGTGGCGAAAAATCCGCATGCAAAGATATGCGAAAACGATTTTGTGCTTATTCAAAAGGAATCGAAGGTGGAAGTTCGATGCGACTAGAAATTGTTCACGCAGAAACGCTTAGTGATTATCAAAAAATATTTTCTAAATATTTGTAATGACAAGTTTTTCTACTTGTACCAAAATTCAAAACTTTATATATGCGATTTAATAAGTCGCTTCAAAACGTATAGACATATTTTATTCTTTTTTGTAGTTTAAAACATCAAAAACTGGAGATAATTATGGAAAAACTTGGTTTTATCGGAATGGGAAATATGGCGAGTGCAATTGCACGTGGTTTTATAAATTCAGGCAAAATCAGCAAAGAAAATTTATTTGCATTTGCACCTAATCAAAAAAAACTCAAAGAGAACGCTACAAAAATCGGTTTTACCCCAGAAGATTGTGCAAAATCACTTGTACAAAAATGCGACACAATTATTATTGCTTGCAAACCATATCAAGTCGAGCAAGTTCTTTTGGAACTAAAAAATGAACTTAAAGACAAAACGATTATTTCTATTGCGGCTGGTTGGATTTTAAAATCGTTCCAAAATATTCTTGGCGAGAATGTACGAATTCAATGCATTATGCCAAATACGCCTGCAATGGTTGGCGAAGGTGTTTTGCTTTTTGAACGAGAAAATTCTCTGACACACGATGAACACATTCAAATCAAAGAACTTTTTTTGCTACTTGGAATTGTCGAAGAAATTGATTCAAATTTAATGGGCATTGCTGGTGCAATTTCTGGTTGTGGTCCTGCATTTTTTGATCTTATAATTGAATCTTATGCCGATGCCGCTGTCAAATACGGAATTTCAAGAGATAAAGCATATCGCCTTGTCAGTCAGACAATGCTCGGTAGTGCAAAACTTCAACAAATTACAGGAGAACATCCTGGAGTTCTAAAAGACGCAGTTTGTTCTCCAAATGGAACAACAATTCGTGGTGTCGCAAGTCTTGAAAAAAGTGGCATTCGAGATGCATGCATTTCTTCTATCGATGCAATTATGAACAAAGCCTAATTAGCATTGCGTTATTTCTTTTTACGCAACATTGCTTTTAGTGCTGCAAATTTTTTGTTGTTTGCAAGATTCACAATTGCTTCTGCTTCGTTTTCAGAAAAGTTTCTGCCAGAAAGAAGAATTATGCTTTCAATTGGATTTTCTGTAATTCCACCAATTCCGATTTTTACCGCAGGGTCATTTGGTGAGCGACCTTGCTTTATCGCACCATCAATTATTTTTGCTACCATTTTATCACGAATCTTTTTGCACCTTGAATTAAGGGCTGCCGCTTCGTTCATATTGTTGTAAATTGTAAAAGTTCCAACTTCTGGAGATGATTCTTGAGGCAAAGGCTTTGCATAAAGAGTTGCAAAATCTTTGTGCGTAAATAATTCGTCTACTTTTACAACTGCTTTTTTTTCATTTTTTCCTGAAGCAGATTTTGTGTTGCTTTTAGTTTTTGTGGAAGTATCTGTTTCTTCTGCAAAATAAGAAGGAAGTTTGGCTTTAGTGTCGCCTTCATATTTAACGCCTTTTACCTTAATAACTTTTTTAAGTTTTACATCGCTTAACGAAGAACAAATTTGAATTTCGTAACTGCCAGTTGGCGCAACATATTCTTTTGAATTTACATCATAAAGGCTGAATGCTTTAGCATCAAGTTCAACTGCAACTTTTTTGCTTTTTCCTGGCTCAAGATAAACTTTTGTAAACGCTCTAAGTTCTTTTGAAGGGCGAAGATAATTGCACTTTGGATTTTTTACATAAATCTGAACAACTTCTGCACCAGCGACTTTTCCAGAGTTCTTAACAGTAAATTTGATTTTAAGATTTTTTTTACTTTTAGAAGTTGCACTTGCATAACCACAAGTTGCTCCAACATTTCCTATTGCAGAATTTGCATCTGTTGCATCAAATGTCGTTGACGAAATTTCAAGTCCTGTGTAAGTAAATTTTGTATAAGACAATCCAAATCCAAATTCATATTGAACAGGAATTTTGAAAGTGTCATAAAAGCGATAACCAGTAAAAATACTTTCTCTATATTCAATATCAGGAGTTTCTTTGCCCCAAGTTGATTTTGAAGGAACATCTTTTTCTGAGAAAGGATAACTTTCTGCAAGTTTGCCACTTGGATTTACTTTGCCAGTTAGAAGTTCAACACATGCTTGACCAACTGCTTCGCCAGCAAGATACATATGTAGAATTGACGAAACTTCATTAACAAATGGAATTGAAAACGGAGAACCTCCAAATGTAACTACGATAATATTTTTGTTCATTTGAATAATTTTTTTAATTACACTAAGTTGTTCTGCAGGAAGACGCATATCTTTTCTGTCGAAACCTTCGCCTTCAGTTCTGTTTGTAAGTCCGCAAAATAAAATTACAGGAAGTTTTTTAACTTCTGCTTCTTTTGCAAGAGCAACCGCTTCTTGTGCAAGACGCAAGAATTCTTCGGGACTTGTAGTTTCAACAAGATTATCACAAGGATACGCCGCTGCATAATGAACGTTGTAACCTGCATCTTTGAAAGACTCAATTACATTTTTTCCTACAAATGCATTTATGTGACTTGAACCACCACCTTGAAAACGCATTTCATCTGCCATTTGACCAATAATTACGATTTCTTTTTGCTTTGGCGAAAGAGGCAACATTCCTTCATTTTTTAAAAGAACCGCAGAATTTACTGCAATTTTTTTTGCAAGTTCATGTGCTTTTGTATAATCAACTTCAACTTTTGGATTTTTTGCAACACGCAAAATCAATTCAATTACATTTGCGACAGAATGATTAATTTGCTCTTCCGTAATTAATCCATCGTCAAACGCTTTTTGAAGCAGATTTGGTTGGTAACCGCCAGAATCTGGCATTGCAAGATCAAGTCCAGCTTTTATACATTCTACAACATCAACACTAGCGCCCCAATCTGATATAACCGCACCTTTAAATCCCCACTCGTTTCGAACAATATCTGTAATTAATTCTTTGTTCATACAAGCATAAGAGCCGTTTATTTTATTATACGAAGCCATAATTGTTGTAGGCTGTGTGTTGCGAATTGCAATTTCAAAAGGACGAAGATAAATCTCTCGTAATGCACGTTCATCTACAATACTGTCGGAACTTTGACGGCGAGTTTCTTGGTTGTTACAACAAAAATGTTTGATAGAAGTTCCAACATTTTTTGCCTGCATTCCATCTACATACGCTGCCGCAAGACTGCCAGCAAGAAGTGGATCTTCGGAAAAATATTCAAAGTTTCTACCGCACATTGGAGAACGCTTAATATTCACTCCGCAACCTAAAACAATGCCAATTTCTTCTTTTAACGCTTGATTTGCAATTTCGCCAGACATTTCTTTTATAATGTCAAGATCCCAAGAATTTGCAACACAACTTGCAGTAGGAAAACAAGTAGATTGAACAGAATCGTTGATGTCAGCAATGTTTTGTTCTTTGCCCTGTTTACGAAGACCATGAGGTCCATCTGTCATCATAACTACAGGAAGCTTACCGTTGGCATCATAAGTATACCAACTTCCAACGCCATTTAAAAGGCGAATTTTTTCTGCAAGTGAAAGTGAATCAATCACTTCCTGCATGTTTGATTTTTCTGAAGTTTTTGTTGTTGCTTTCATATCTATGGATTTTACAACACAAATTTAAAATTGTAAAATGAAATTTGCTTTTTTTGAATTGCAATAAATAAACTCAAGCACGAGCAATCAGAGAATTAAACCACATTATCATTAATGTTTTTAAGATATTCAATAAATTGTTCTTGAGGAAGAGGTTTTGAATAATAAAAACCTTGAATGTAACGACAATTCATATTGCTGATTCCATCTTTTTGAGGTTCTGTTTCAACGCCTTCTGCAAGAACATCAAAACCTTCTTCATGGAACATATTTACAATTTTTGGCAAAACTTCGTGATTGCTAATAAAATAACCGTCAACAATCGATTTGTCGATTTTAATAATTTTTAATGGAAGTTTTAGAACATTAATTAAATTAGAAAAACCAGTTCCATAATCATCAAGAGAAAAACTTGCACCAGCTTCAATTAATTTTGTCATCATATTTTTTACATCGTCCAAATTGAACATTGAACTTTCTGTAATTTCAAAATTCAAATAAGATAAATCAACTCCATATTCATTTGTAAGATGTATAATTTCATCTGCCAATTCATTGTGCATACATTGAATTGGAGAAAGATTTACTTCGATATATTTTAAACCTAATTTTTTCATATCGTGATTTTTTATGAATTCGCAAACTTTTCTGAGAACTTGCATTCCTAGAACTAAAATAGTTTCATCTTCTTCTGCTACAGAAATAAAAGAACTTGGTGCAATTAAACCAATTTCTGAATCATAAATTCTAACTAAAGCTTCGGCAGAAGTTATTTGATTTACTTTGCTATCAAAAATCGGTTGATAAAAAACAATCAAAGAATCATCTTTAATTGCCTTATTTAAAAGCATTCTAATTTTTTTGTTTGCTTTTGTTTGCTCAATTAAAGGCATATCAATTTTTAAAATATTTGAATTATTGTTTTCCGAATAATCTAAAGCATCATTCAAAATTGATATAATTTCATCGCCAGAAGTTATACTTTTATTAGTTGATAAACTTACCAAGCGAATTTTAATTTCGTTTAATGTTATATTGCCAATTTGTATTGGTCTTCTAAATTCTGAAAGAAGTTCATCTTTAATTTTCTCTTCTGAATCATTTTCGTTTAAGTAAATTACAAATTTTCCGTTATGAATATAAAATGAAGGATTTTTTCTGAATTTTTTGAATAAAATTGAACCTACATACGTAAGCATTTTGTTTATGTTTTCAGTTCCATAAACCGAAACTTTTGTTTTATAATTTTCAAAAGTAAAAGCGATAAAATGATATGGTTTGTTTCTGCAAATTATTTCGTCAGCAAATTTTTTAAGCACATAAATATCAAAAAGTTTTGTTTTGTAATCTGTTAAATATTTTGGATTTTGCATAGACAAGCATAAAATCGCAAATCCAACAGAAAGAAAAACATTAATTACAAGCCAAGTTGGTAAAATCCAACCTTGAAAAATAATTCCAACAAAAATTACTGTAGTAGCCCAATATATATTGTGT
>CAZOTD010000087.1:0-7163 GCA_964582685.1 uncultured Treponema sp.
TATTAAATGATAGAACGTCTATTTTGATATAACAGCGATGTGGCGATTTGTCAAAGCACGACTTACAAGTTTTGTGTGTTTAAAATTTTACTTTTTGTGAAATACAAAATTCATTTTTATAAAAAATCTTTCACTTGTTTAAATTATTGGAATCGAATATAATCATTTTACGAGATGAAATAAATGGCAAAAAAACAATATAAAAACCAAGAACAAATAACTGTTGCTTTTGCAGGTGGAGGAACAGGTGGACATATTTATCCAGGTCTTGCGATTGCAGATGAATTAAAGGATTTGTGCAAGAGCAATAGAATTGATATAAATCTTGTTTGGATTGGTAATTCAAAAGGTATGGATAAAACTATCGTAGAAAATAATCTTGGTACTGATGGAAATCCATCTGTAAATCGTTTTATAGGAATTCCGTCTGGAAAATTTCGAAGATATTTTTCTTTCAAAAATATAACAGATTTGTTTAAAATTTTTGCTGGCTGTGTAGCTTCATTTTTTATACTTTTAAAAATTAAACCTGTTGTACTTTTTAGTAAAGGAGGATTTGTAAGTGTTCCTCCATGTTGTGCGGCACGACTTCTAAAAATTCCTATTTGCACTCATGAATGTGATTTTACTCCAGGTCTTGCAACAAAAATTAACAGTCGTTTTGCATCAAAGATTTTACTTTCATATCAAGAAACAAAAGAATATTTGCCAAAGCAATTAGAAAAAAAAATTATAGTTACAGGAAACCCTGTTCGTCCCGTTTTTTATTCAACTAACGACATGATTGGAAATGAATTCGTAGGCTTTAATTATTCGCGCAAAAAAAAGCCAATTTTATTTGTAATGGGCGGAAGTCTTGGTGCAAAGCAAATTAATGATATGATTTTTGAAAATCTTGAATGGCTTTGTGAACATTTTTATGTAGTTCACCAAACTGGAATTAAAAATCAAGAAAATATGCCAGATATTCCAGAAGTTTGTGCTGCAAGTTATAGAGCATTCCCATTTATTTATGAACAAATGCCTCATTGCATTGCTTATTCCGATATTGTTCTTTCAAGAGCCGGTGCAAACAGTATTTGGGAATGTGCGGTATTAAAAAAGCCAATGATTTTAATTCCCCTTTGTGGAAATGGAACTCGTGGTGATCAAGTTGATAATGCTGATTTTTTTGAGAAAAAAGGTGTAGCTATTGTACTTAAAGGCGAATATGCAAATTTCAATTCGCTAAAAAATGCACTTACAACAATGATGGATTCTAAAAAACGAAAAATGTTTTCTGCTGCCTGTTCTAAAATACTTCCCAAAAAAAGAAGTGCAAGATATATTGCAGAACTTTTGGTAGAAAACTTTATTCAAGGATAAAAAATGTATTTTGGTGTAATAGATATTATTTTAGCTATTCTTGCAATTACTGTTTGCATAAGAGCAGGAATTAAAGGTTTGATTGATGAAGTTTTTGGCTTAGGAACTTTTATTATTGGAATTTTCTTGGCTGCAATATTTATGAAAAAACTTCAACCTTATCTTGCAACAAGTATGAATGATAAATTTGCTGCCATCCTTTCATTTTTAATTATTTTTATAATTGTATTCCTTGTTATGAAAATTCTTCAAGTGATTTTAAAATCTATTTTTTCTGCATCAATTCTTAATAGTTTAGACCACGGACTTGGAATCTTAATTGGAATGGTAGAAGGAATTTTATTAATTGCGGTTGTTTTTATTGTGATGGAAAATTTACAAACTTGGATTGATACTGAAAATATTCGGAATAGTTCGTATTTATATCGTATTTTTGACAAACTTTTTGCTTCGGAAAGTTTTCAACTTTTGGAGAATGCTTAATGTTTGAAAATCTTTTGTATCAAAATGTAGATTCTCTTCTTGCATCTGATATTAGGAATAATAATTTACCAGGTTCGATTTTATTTTCTGGAGAAGATGCAACTGGCAAACTAACTTGTGCACTTGAAATTTCTAGAATTCTATCTTGTAAAAATACACCAAAAGGAAAATGGAATTGTGGTTGTTCTTCTTGTATGCAACATAAAGCACTTGTAAATTCTAATACGATTTTACTTGGACCTAGAGATTGTTGTCTTGAAATTTCTGCTGCAAAAAAAGCGTTTCTCAATTCAATTTTTTCTGGTTCGCATCAAGAAGCAACTCGTTATCTTTTTTTACGCAGTATCAGAAAACTTACAATGCGATTTAATTCAATTATTTGGCAAGATAACAAAAAGCTTTCAAAAATTTCTAATTATATTTCAACCATTGATGAACTTCTTGAAGAGCTTGATCCTCCACGCGAACTTGGAGGATTTGAAGAACTTTCTGTAATTTGCACTAAACTAGAAAAAGAAGCACTCGCCCTTGAACAAGAGTTTATGTATGATTCTATATCAATTGCGCATATTCGAAATATTTCAAGTTGGGCGCGCATTTCGCTTTCAGAAGGAAAAAAAGTTATCGTAATTGAAAAAGCAGAAAGAATGCTTGAAAGTGCAAGAAATTCACTTCTTAAAATTCTTGAAGAACCGCCGGAAAATACTATTTTTATTTTGACAACTAGTAAAAGAAATTCGGTAATGCCAACAATTCTTTCTCGAGTAAGAACGTATAATTTTAATGCACGCAATAAAAATCAAAGTCGCGAAATTATCGAACGAGTTTATCACGAACATTTTGACGGAACAATTGAACAATATCTTCAACTTTTTTTGACAATAAGTCCTGATGCTATAAAACAATATGCAATGAATTTTTACCGAGAAATTGTAAATGGAATAATTCCTAATGTAAGTGAACTTATAAAAAATTGCAGCAATTTTGATCCAAGAATCATTTTAAAGCTTTTTCTTGAAAATATTTATTCATTCCAAAAAACTGCTTTAACTTCTGAAAAAGGAATTTTTGCAAGCGAACAATGTACTAAATCTGTGCGTGATTGCTGGAGCAATGTTACAGTTTACAATATGTCTGTTGCTGCTAGCCTTGAATTGCTTGTAAAAGAAATTGCCTTGGCAAACAAATTAAATGAAAATGTATTAAAAGAGGCTTATGGTAAACTTTAATACAAGAATTGCAGATAGAATTTTAAAACTTTCTCCAGCTCAACTTCAGCAACTTTTTGAAGCGATGAACGCAGATAATGTAATGCTCAATTCTGTTATAGAATCTTTTCGCTCAGGAGTAATTGTAGTTAATAAAAATTGGATTCCAATTCTTGCAAATAAAGTTGTTGAACGATATATTCCATTTTCAATGCGCCTTGATGATGCACAATTTGAAAAAGTCAAACTTTTTAAAATTACAAAAGATAACGATATAGCAACTTTTTTTAAAAATTGTTGTGATTTAAATAAAACAAATGTTTCTGAGGAATTTACAATTTCTACAAGTGGTGGAACTGTGCGATTTATAACAATTTCTGTAAATCCACTTATTACAAATAATGAACTTTCTGATAATATAATTGTTGTTCGTGATATTACAGAAAAACGCAATCAAGAAATTCTTCTTCATCGAATGGAAAGTCTTGCAAGTCTTACAAATCTTGCGGCAAGTGTTGCGCACGAAATTAAAAATCCACTTGGGGCAATCAGTATTCATATTCAGTTGCTCCAAAAATCAATTAGCAAAGCACGTGAAAATAAAAATCAATTACCTGATGAAAAATTTGTGGAAAGTTATATTGATGTCATAAATGAAGAAATTGATAACTTAAATAAAATTGTAGTTGATTTTTTATTTGCTGTTCGACCCGTTAGTGCAACGCTTGAATTGCTTCATCCAAATGCAATTATTGAAAAACTTCTTGATTTTTTAAAGCCTGAATTTGAAAAAGAAAATATTTTAGTTGAAGTTTCTCTTTGTCCTGAAGATCCACGACTTCTTCTTGATGAAAAACTTTTTAGAGAAGTACTTGTTAATTTGTCACAAAATGCAATTCATGCATTAAAAGATACAAACTCAATTAATGAAAATAAAAAAATTCAAATTTCTTCTAATATAAAAGATGATAAATATATTCTTACAGTTACAGATAATGGATGCGGAATCCCTGAAGATAAACTTAACAAAATTTTTGAGCCATATTATACAACAAAAATTACAGGAACAGGACTTGGACTTACAACTGTTTATAAAATTATAAAAGAATTTTCTGGAGATATTTCTGTAAAATCTGTTTTAAAAAATGGCACTTCATTTATAATTTCAATTCCACTGCCACAGTTAAATAAAAAACTTTTAACATATAATGAAAATTCCCAGACGCAAGGTGAAAAATGAAATTTACGATTTTAATTATCGATGACGAAAAAAATATTCGAGAAGGTCTTGCTGCCAATTTTGAAATGGAAGGTTATAATGTAAAACTTGCGGAAAATGGTCAAGAAGGTTTGAACTTTGTTTCAAAAGGCGATATCGATCTTGTTATTACTGATCTTCGTATGCCAGGAATTAGTGGAGAAGAAGTTTTACGAAAGATTACGACAGAAACTCCAGGAATTCCAGTTATTGTTTTAACTGGACACGGAAGCATTGACGCTGCAGTTGATGCGATGAGAAATGGCGCTTATGATTTTTTGACAAAACCACTTAATCTTGATCAATTGACTTTAATTGTAAAACGAGCACTTGAAACTCGTGAACTTTCCTTGCAACATTCACAACTAAAACAAGAAGTTGAAAATGATCAAGTTTTGGAAAAAATGATTTGCAAAAGTCAGGAAATGCAAAAAGTTTACGAAATGATAAAAAAAGTTGCGCCTTCAAAAGCATCAGTTTTGATTACTGGAGAAAGTGGTGTTGGAAAAGAAGTTGTTGCTGATGCAATTCATAAACTTTCTCCACGTAAAGATAAACAATGTATTAAAGTTCATTGTGCTGCGTTAAGTGAAAATCTTCTTGAAAGTGAATTGTTTGGTCATGAAAAAGGAGCATTTACCGGAGCAGATAATCTCGTGAAAGGAAGATTTGAACTTGCTCATGGTAGTACAATTTTCCTTGATGAAATTGGTGAAATTAATCAAAATGTTCAGATAAAAATTCTTCGAGTTCTTCAAGAAAAATCTTTTGAAAGAGTTGGCGGACAAGAAACAATAAATGTTGATGTAAGAATAATTGCAGCAACAAATCGTGTTCTTGAAGACGAGGTAAAAAAAGGAACTTTCCGCGAAGATCTTTATTATCGACTTAATGTAATTCACATTCATATTCCGCCACTTAGAGAAAGAAAAGACGATATTCCGTTGTTGATTTCAAATTTTCTTGAAGAATTTTCTAAAGAAAACGGAAAAATAATTACAGGAATTGATTCACGAGCAAAAAATGCAATGTTTAACTACAATTGGCCAGGCAATATTCGAGAACTTCGTAACTGCATTGAAAGTGCTGTTGTAATGTGCAGTACAAACAAAATTATGTTTGAAGATTTGCCTCCAACTGTTAGTAAAGCTGCAAGCGATGTTTCTATTATGATTCCATCTTCATCAACTCTTGAAGAAGCCGAAAAAATTATTATCCTTCAAGCTTTAGCGGCAAATAAAAACAATAAATCAAAAACCGCAGAACATTTAGGTATTGGAAGAAAAACACTTCATCGAAAACTTGAAGAATATGGAATCGAAAGTTCAGATTGAGAATCTTTTAGAACATTTAAAATTTAAACAGGCAAACAAACTTATAAAAAGTTGTTTGCCTGTTGATAAAACTATTTCAAGGCGAAAATATTTTTGTTTTAACGCAAATTAAATAATAGTTCCGCTTGGAATTAAAGCATTTTTTCTGATTACAATAATTCCATCAGCAACAAAGAAATTGCCATAGTCGCCATTTTCATAAGTTTTTCCACTTACATTTATAGAACAGTTATCGCCGATGCGTGCATTTTTGTCAATAATTGTTTTTGAAATATGGCAATGTTTTCCAATTCCAATGTTTGGATTTCCATTTTTTTTATTATTTTCTTTTTCTTCTTCAGTTTCATAGAAGTCCGCACCCATTGAAATAACGCCATCAAGGACAGTTCCTGATTCGATAATAGCACGTAATCCAATTACTGAATGTGTAATCATCGAATCTGTTATAACACAACCTTCACTTGTAAGGCACGCTGTAAGATCAGCATGATTCATCTTGCTTGGAGGTAAGTTTGTCATTTGAGTGAAAATTGGTTCTCTTTCATCATAAAAATTGAATTGAGGTTCCACATTTGTAAGGTCAAGAGTTGCATCATAAAAACTTCTAATTGTTCCGATATCTTCCCAATATCCATCAAAAATGTAAGAATTGATTTTTTTAGTTTTAATTGCCATTGGAATGATTTCTTTACCAAAATCTTGTTTATCATTATTAAGAACTTCTTCCATAGTTTCGGCATTGAAAATATAAATTCCCATCGAGGCAAGATATTCTTTTTCTTTTGGAAGCATTGGATCGCGTGATGCTTCTGGAATTTTCCAATCATCGATATTTAAGTCTGGTGACGGTTTTTCCATAAATTCTGTAATTCGATGATTATCATCAATTTTCATAATTCCAAATCCTGATGCATCATGTCTGTTTACTGCAATAGTTGCAATAGAAACATCTGCGCCACTTTTTAGATGTTGGTCCATAAAATCATTCAAATCCATTCTGTAAAGTTGGTCGCCAGAAAGAATTATATAATGGGTAGGTTTTTGAGTTTTGAAGTGAATAAAATTCTTTCTTACAGCATCTGCAGTTCCTTCATACCAGCCAGAATGTTCAAGAGTTTGTTCTGCTGCAAGGATTTCTACAAATCCATTTGAAAAACGATCAAAATTGTACGAGTTAGTAATGTGAAGATGCAAAGAAGCAGAATTGAACTGAGTTAAAAGGTATATTTTTTTGAATCCAGAATTGATACAGTTAGAAATAGGAATATCAACAATTCGATATTTTCCTCCGAATGAAACTGCTGGTTTAGATCTTTCTTTTGTTAATGGGTAAAGTCGAGTTCCTTTACCCCCACCTAAAATAAGGCTTAATACACGTGCTTTATCGAATTTTTTTTCCATAATTTAGCCCTCCAAGATTGCTATTTACAATTCACCTTTTATTTATTTGTTCTTATAATATAAAACTGGAATTTTAAATTTGCAATGTTTTTATGATAATAATTTAGAAAAAAA
>CAZOTD010000088.1:0-6939 GCA_964582685.1 uncultured Treponema sp.
AAGTATACACTCCATTGTATCGACATAATTTTTTCATTATACTATAGCGTATGTTCCGTATTTATGTTGAACGACAGACTGGTTTTCAAAATGAGGCTGCTCGTATTTTATCTGAAATCAAAAATTTTTTGGGCATTTCTGGAGTTACTGGAGTGCGTTATCTTAATCGTTACGACGTAGAAAATATTTCGGACGAAGTTTTTAAATCTGCTGTTCTTCGTATTTTTTCAGAACCACAGAGCGACACAGTTGTTTACGAAAATCTGACAATAAAATCGTCAGAAACTGCAATTATATGGGAATATCTTCCAGGACAATATGATCAGCGTTCAGATTCTGCTGAGCAATGTTTAAAACTTTTGCAAGAAAGTTTTTCAAAAACCTCTGAAAGTACAACTCTTTTGCCACATGTTCGTTGTGCAAAAATGGTTATTCTCACCGGAAGAATCGCAGCCAAAGATGTTAAGAAAATTCAAGATTATCTTATTAATCCAGTTGATTCTCGTCTTGCATCAAAAGAAATTCCAGAAACTCTCGAAATGAAAACCGAGTCGCCAAATGATATTCCAATAGTTGAAGGATTTATCAAATTCAAAAAAACTGAACTTGAATCATATCTTACACAAATGGGTTTGGCAATGGATTATGCGGATATAAAATTTCTTCAAGATTATTTTAAAAAGGAAAACCGTGATCCAACCGAAACTGAAATTCGAGTTCTTGACACTTATTGGTCGGACCACTGTCGTCATACAACTTTCTTGACTGAATTAAAAGATATTAAAATTGAAAAAGGTCCTTACGAAAAACTTTTTAAAAAATCACTTGATAATTATACGTCAATGCGAACAGATTTGTACGCGGATAGAAATGACAAGCCAATTACTTTAATGGATATGGCTATTATCGGAATGAAATATCTAAAAAAAATGGGAAAACTTGAAGATATGGAAATTTCCGAAGAAAATAATGCTTGTTCTGTTTATATTGATGTTCATTATACTACAGATAAAAAAGGTCGCACAATTAATAAAAATTCTTCCAAAGCGACAGAGCGTTGGCTTTTAATGTTCAAAAACGAAACTCACAATCATCCTACAGAAATTGAACCATTTGGTGGTGCAGCGACTTGTATCGGTGGAGCAATTCGTGATCCGCTTTCTGGGCGAAGTTGGGTTTATCAGTCAATGCGTATTACAGGCGCCTCAGATCCGACAGTTCCGCTTTCAAAAACTTTAAAGGGAAAACTTCCACAACAGAAAATCGTGCGAGAATCTGCTCAAGGTTTTTCTTCATACGGAAATCAAATTGGTCTTACAACTGGACAAGTTCATGAAATTTATCATCCGGGTTACGCAGCAAAACGAATGGAACTTGGTGCTGTAATTGCAGCCGCGCCTGTTGATACAGTAATGCGAGAACGACCAGAACCTGGAGATATCGTAATTCTTTTGGGTGGTGGAACAGGTCGTGACGGAATTGGGGGCGCGACAGGTTCGTCAAAAGTTCATACAACAAAATCTGTTACAACTGCTGCCGCTGAAGTCCAAAAAGGAAATGCCGTTGAAGAACGCAAAATTCAGCGTTTGTTTAGGAATAAAGATGTGAGCTTAATGATTCGCCGATGTAATGATTTTGGTGCTGGAGGAGTTTCTGTAGCGGTTGGAGAATTAGCGCCTGGTCTTGATATTAATCTTGATGCAATTCCGAAAAAATATGAAGGATTAAATGGAACAGAACTTGCAATTTCTGAAAGCCAAGAAAGAATGGCTGTCGTGGTTCGACCAAAAAATGTTCAAAAATTCATCAAAGCAGCGGCTGCCGAAAATCTTAGAGCAGTTGTGGTTGCTACAGTTACAGATACAAATCGCCTTGTAATGAAGTGGCGCGGAAATACAATCGTTGATATTGCCCGCGATTTTTTAGATGCTGCTGGAGCACATCACGAAGCAAAAGCAGTTATCGAAAGTCCTTCTGCTCCATCATTTTCTCCGCTTGTAAAACCATTAGATAGCATTGCAAAAAAAATTACAAGCAAGACAAATGGAAAAATGCTCGAAAAAATCTGGCTTGAAAACTTAAAAGATCTTGCTTGTTGTTCACAGCGAGGTTTAGGAGAACGTTTTGATGGTTCGATTGGGTCCTCATCTGTTTTATTTCCTTATGGTGGAAAATATCAATGTACGCCAGAAGCAGGAATGGTTGCAAAAATTCCAGTTATGTCGCCACGCGAAACTTCAACTGTAAGTACGATGACTTATGGTTTTGATCCTCGCATAAGTCAATGGTCGCCTTGGCATGGTGCTCAAGTTGCTGTTCTTTCGTCGCTTGCAAAATTAACTTGTCTTGGAACAGATCCGACAACTGCACGCCTTTCGTTTCAGGAATTTTTTGGACGAGCAGTCGATGCAAAAACTTGGGGCTATCCAGCGGCTGCATTGCTTGGTTCTATCGATGCACAACTTGCAATGGGAACGGCTTCAATTGGTGGAAAAGATTCTATGTCTGGAACTTTTGAAAAACTTAATGTTCCTCATACGCTTGTTTCATTTGCGGTGGGACATGAAGATGTAGAGCAAGTTCACGGTGGTTCTTTTAAAAAACCTAATTCGAATTTATATCTTGTTCAAGTTCCATATTCTCAATATCTTGCTCCAGATTTTGATGTGTTTACAAAAAATGCAAAAGCTTTAATTGAATTAAACAACGCCAAAAAAATTCTTGGAATGTATCCAATATGTGCTGGCGGAATTGCAGAAGCACTTACAAAAATGGCGATGGGAAATAAAATCGGTTGCGAAATTTCATTCATTCCTGCAGCAGCAACAGGAATAAATATTAAAAAAACGACTGCAAAATCTCCAAAAGAAGAAATGCTTGCAATTAAAGCAGGAAATGCGATTGACCTTTTTATTCCATCGTATGGTTCAATTATTGTCGAAACAGATTTTCCAATTGAAAACGATTCGCGCTTTGCATCAGGAACGATTTCTAAAATTGGAAAGACAGTAAAGGAACCTTCAATTACAATTCTCGGAAAAACAAAAACTACAACGGCTGTGATAAAACTTGATGTTGCTGAAAAAGCTTGGGAAACAACATTATCTTCTGTATTTCCACCTGTTTCAAATGCAAAGCCACAAGAAGAACTTCCAAAGTTTGCAACCGAAATTCATCGTTCGTTGACCGATGTTCAAAAAAATCCAGTATTCAATATTCCACGACATCATCCGCGCGTTTTAATTCCAGTTTTTCCAGGAACAAATTGTGAATATGATATGGCGCGTGCTTTTAATCTTGCTGGTGCCGACACAAAAATTCTTGTTTTTAGAAACAACACGCCACAAGCATTAAGCAATTCGCTTGCGGAACTTGAAAAGCAAATTAAGAAAGCACAGATTTTTGCTCTGGCTGGAGGTTTCTCTGCTGGCGATGAACCTGATGGTTCTGGAAAATTTATTGCTAATGTTTTGCGCGAAGGAAAAATTTCTGAGCAAGTAATGAATTTATTAAAAAAACGAAATGGTTTGATTTTAGGAATTTGCAACGGATTTCAAGCGTTAATAAAAACTGGACTTGTTCCTTATGGGGAAATTCGAGAGCCTTCTGCAAAAATGCCGACATTGACATTTAATCAAGTTGGTCGACATATTAGTCGCGTTGTACGAACACGAATGGTTAGTGCAATTAGTCCTTGGGCACAAGATCCTTCAGTAATTGATTCAAGAATTCATCTTATTCCGATTTCACATGGCGAAGGTAGAATTATTATTAATTCGCGTCTTGCAAAGGAATTGTTCGAAAAAGGACAAATTTTTACACAATATGTTGATGAAAAAGGAAATCCAGCAATTCTTGAACCAGATAATCCAAACGGCTCTATGTTTGCGATTGAAGGAATGACAAGCCCAGACGGACATATTCTCGGAAAAATGGGACACAATGAGCGTACTCTTGCAAACGGAATGAATGGTTCTTCCGTTGACTTAATTAAAAATGTTGCAGACGATCCTCTTAGTAATCCTCATGAAAATTCTTGCCAGAATATTTTTAAAGCAGGTGTAAGTTATTTTAAGTAATTTTAATTTATCGTAAAGGAAATTTAAAATGAAAAAACTTCTATTTATTTTTTGCACATTTATCTGTTTGGCTTTGACAAGTTGTTCAAAGCCTGAAGGCAAAAACGAATATGGTTGGTACACAAATTATCAAGAATGTTTAGCACAAGCAAAAAAAGACGACAAAGGAATTATTCTTGTAATTTCGCACGATGAAACAGATCAAGTAAGTGCAGAGTTAAAACGAACTGTTTTGCATACGCCAGAATTTGCCGCTGAGTTTGGAAAAGATTTTTATTTTTGCGAGAATGATGTTTCGCCAACGCTTTTTAAAAAAGCACGTCCTGACAAGGAAGCTTCAAGTAAAGAAAAAAAAGAATCAAAGCGTTATCAAAAAATTCTTGAAGACAGAATGCGTGTTGAAACAATTTTTGGTGTTCAAAATACGCCGACAGTTTACTTAATTTCATCTGACGGTTATGTAATCAAAGATTTTACATATATTCCTTGTTTGAATGTTGAAGAGTTCAAAATTCTTCTTGCCACTTATGAAACAGAAATTGAAGAAAAACAAAAACTTATAAATGCTATTTTGTCTGCAAACGGAATTGAAAAAGTTTTTGCAATTGATAATCTTTACGAAAATACAAAAATAAATTTCCGATATATGCTTACAAATCTTATGCGCGAAGTTGAAAGTTTGGATAAAGAAAACAAAACTGGACTTGTTGGAAAATACATAATGAGCATTGCAAGTTCTGATGCCATTGATGCTTATATAAATCGTAAACCGGAAATAATTGCCGATATTTATGAAAAAGCGGCAGAACATCCAATGCTAAATAATAACCAGCGACAACAGCAATATTTTGCAGCAGCATTTGTTGTTGGTAGCAATTCGCCAACGCCTGAACAAACATTGCAAATGATTGAATATTTGGAAAAAGCAATTGCAGTTGACCCAAATTCACAGTTAGGAAAAGTTTGTGCAGAACGACTTGAGCAAGTAAAAGAATTTAAAGGCAGGCAAGACGCAGCAGAGGCAAGAAAGAAAGCAGAATCTGCTAGCGAAGATTAATTTTTAAAAATTCAGTAAAACGGAAATTCTAAAATCAAAATATCTTGTAGAAGCGCCAGATTTGCCTCCTTTTACAAAATTAGAATTTCCTTCTTTTTCGTAAGTGTAGCCTTTGAGTTCGCGCGTATAAAGCCAGTCGAAATTTATTTTAAGACCTAGCAAAGTAGAAAAATTATATTGTGCAAAAATATTTCCTCGATAAGAAGAAAAATATCCTTTTGCAATATCTATAAATATTGTGTTTCGTTTAAGATGTGTGTCTACTGAAAGTATATAAGTGTAAGGGGAAATTTCTGCACAAAGTCCAAATTTAAATTTTTGATTTTTTGTTGCATAGCGAATATCAAAACCAAGCCAAGCGTAATAACCATTTCGTTCAAGTTTGATTACATCTCCATTAAAATAACCAAGTTCTCTATTATTTAAATCATTGTAACCGTAAAAATAACCTTTACCTGTATCTTTTGGATTTCCATACCAAGCGATTCCATTTTTTCCAATCATAGAATAATATTCAAATCCAACTCCAAGCGATGGCGAAATTGAAAATCTCGGTGCAGGAAAAAAATCAAAAAGTAATTTTGCACTAAAATTCATTCCATCAGAAAGATAGTTGTCATGTTCTGAATAATTTGTTTTAAGAGAAGTGTTGCCAGTTTTGTAACCTGCATCTTGCATCCAATCAGAATCGCACAAAGTTCCTGTTTCTCCTGGAATCAAAAATTTGCAATCAGTGTTAACTCTAAACTTCCAAATTTTTGCATCAGCGGAAATTCCTAAATATGGATTGCAAGCAATGTTCCAATCAAGTAGACTTAAATAATATTGAGAACCGTCAACTGATGAATTGGAGTAAACATATTCGCTTAAATATCCGTGCCGAACTGCAAAAAATGGTTCTATTGAAATCGAAAAGATTTTTTCTTGAGAAAAAAAACGTGAACAGAATAATAAGGAAATAAAGATTCCAAGACTAATTTTTTTCAAATTAAAATTCCTTTCTATATTTGGTTGACTTTTGTTACTGAAATTAGCGGATCGCCATTAAAGATTTTTGCAAGTTGTTTTCGAGTTGAATCTAAATCTTTTTGATATGGTGCTATAAATGTTTCAATTTTATTTGTGCGAGGATGAGCAAAAGTAATTTGATAAGAATGTAATGCAAGTCTTGAAAGTAAAGGACGCTCTTCATAAATGTCACCATTGTAGCGTTTTTTTAATTCACTCAAACGAATAGGTTTTTGGTTTCCAGAATAAAGTGGATCGCAAACTATTGAGCATTTGTTTTCTGCAAGGTGAACGCGAATTTGATGTGTGCGACCAGTTAATGGTCGTGCTTCAATCCAAGTGTAAGGCCCACAATTTGCAAGAACTTTAAAATCTGTAATCGATTTTTTTCCTTGTCGTTTGTTGACAACTGTGCGATGTCTTGAATCTCCATCTGGCAAAAGCGGAAGGTCAACATGAAGTTCAGTCCACAAAGGCCGCCCATTAATCAAACAATGATAAACTTTTTTTACATCGCGGTTTTCAAATTGCATTGAAAGATTTTTGTGTGAATCTTTATTACGGGCATAGACAACAATTCCCGAAGTATCTTTGTCGATTCGATGAACAGCAAACAAGCGACCGAATTCTTTTTCTGCAAGAATATCAAGGCGTGGTGCGTCGCTGTCATATCTATCTGCGGCAATCAAAAGACCTGAGCGTTTATTTAGAACAATGATGTCGTCGTCAGCATAAATAACTGTATAATCAGAAATTGCTTTCATTAAATTTCCTTAATAAAACTTAGAGTTAATT
>CAZOTD010000089.1:0-6927 GCA_964582685.1 uncultured Treponema sp.
CTGTACCCCCCCCCACAACGAACTGTGATGTTGCTAAATCTTTTCATATTGATTTTCGCTCCTATAAACTGAGGAATTTTTCTGATTTTCTTTAGGAAAATCGTAAGTTTTGAATATCTAAGACCGTTCTTTTCCCAGGCAAGCGAATCGTTAACACAAGAAGCGACTCTCGATTTGATACCGCTGTTGCTTGCTCCGCCCGCCTCCATGCAAGTGATGATTTTGTCTATCCAAATGGAAGAAAGTTTTTCTTTTTCAAAGAACCGCAGCATAAGCTCATAGTCAGCGTTCACGCCACAGTCAAGGCGGAAAACGCCATAATTTTTATAAAGTTCAGCTTTCACAAACAACGCAGGATGAGGTGGCATCCAGCCGAACTTAAAAGTTCTCGCCCGCCCGCTCTTCCAGAACCGATACGGCTTTCCATTTTTTACATACAAGAGATTTCCAAAAACCATATCAATTTTATTTTTTTCAAAGGTTTCGATGACAGCGGAAAGAGAATAATCAGATGCATAAAAATCATCAGAATTCAAGATTCCGATAAATTCGCCGTTCGCCAGTGAAATTCCTTTGTTCATTGCATCGTAAATTCCCTTGTCTCGTTCACTTGTAAAACGGATTCTTGAATCTTTGTTCGCATATTTCTTAATTATTTCAACAGTTCCGTCTTTTGATACACCGTCAACAAGCAAATACTCAAGGTCAACATTTTTCTGCGAAAGCACAGACTCAATCGTACGCGCGATTGTCTTCTCGCTGTTATAGCAAACGGTGATGATGGAAATTTTCATAATTTTTCCTTTGATTTATTTATGGTTCTAGACTTAGAACACAGCAATATTTCGATTTATATTGGATTTACTTTTATATAATTTGCTAATATAATTATGATTAAATTAATGACCATTACATTAACCACTATTACAAAAGGAGCAATCTATGGATTCGTTCTACGATAGAAGATCAGAACTCAAAGTGCTTTCCGAAATAGAGACCCAATCAAGAAGCAACGCCTGCTTTACTGTAATCACCGGAAGGCGGAGAATCGGGAAAACCGAGCTGATAAAAGAGTTTCTTAAAAACAAAAAAAACGCCTATCTTTTTACAACTCGAAGCACGGAAAAAGTTCTCTGCGAAAAATGGCAAACGATTTTGGCTGAATCTGTCGGACTAAAAATATTCGGGCAGACAGAAACCTTGCAGGAACTTTTTGAGCAGATTTTTATTTTTTCAGAAAGCACACACTTCTCTCTTGCAATCGATGAATTTCAAGACTTGGAATTTGTGAACAAGTCTTTTTTCAGCCAGCTGCAGAACATCTGGGATTCGCACAAGGAAAAGTCAAAACTGAATCTTATTGTCTGCGGTTCAGTCTATTCGATGATGACAAAAATCTTCCAGGAACAAAAAGAACCGCTTTTTGGAAGAGCAACTCATTTTATCCACCTAAAGCCGTTCGCGCCTTCCGTGGTGAAAAAAATTCTCTCCGACTACAATCCCAAATACAAAAACGAAGATTTGCTCTGCCTTTACATGCTTTCGGGCGGAGTCGCAAAATACATCTTTCTGCTTATGTTCGCAGGAGCAACAACAAAGCAGAAAATGCTGAAAAACGCAACAAACATGGCTTCTCCTTTTCTTATTGACGGAAAGGACATTCTTGTGAACGAAATCGGCCGCGACTACGGAACTTATTTTTCAATCTTGGGCGCAATCGCCGGCGGGCACACTTCACAAAGCGAGATTGATTCTATTATTCAGAAAAACACAGGCGCTTATCTTCAGAATTTGTGCAATGTTTTCAATATCATAACGCCAATTAGACCGCTGTACTCAAAGCAAGGAAGCCGGAACGTCAGGTGGCAGATTGCCGATGAATATATGCGATTCTATTTCCGGTTCATTTATTCACATCAGGATTTGATTGAACTTGGAAACTACGAAACGCTTTTGAAATACATCGAGCAGGACTATGAAACGTTCACAGGAAAAACGCTTGAGCGATATTTCACGGCAAAAATTATTGAAGACGAAAAGCCGGAAAAAATCGGCGGCTGGTGGGACAAAAAATCCCGGAACGAAATCGACATAATTTCCGTGAGCGAACTTGAAAAATCATGCACAATTTATGAAGTAAAACGTCAGGCAAAGAAAATCAACTTGGACTTGCTCGGAAAAAAAAGCGAAGTTTTCATGCAGAATCTTCCAGAATACAAAATGCAACTGAAAGGTCTTTCGATTGATGATATGTAAATCATAAATAGTTAATTCAAACTTTATGCAATTTGTGTAGTCGAGTATACAAATTGCATAAAAGTGGAAAGAAATGTAAATAATTATGTGGAAAAAAATAAGTAATTTATTAAAAAAATCAAGTCTTAATCAGTTTTTTTACAAAATTTACGGCATCAGCAAATACAGGATTTGAAAAGTTCCACATATTTTTCTTTGCGGCATTTGCTATTGAAGAAACAATTTCTGTCTGTCCTGCCAAATATGTCTGGACCTTTGCCTTATGAGTGTTATATTTTTTCTGATTAGTTTCAGACATAAAAGAAGCGGCTTTAGAAACATAATCTTCAACATCTTTATACAACGGTTCTGATGCAAGTGATTCCATGCACAAATCTTCTAGCATTCCAGCATTTTTATTGTTCGGCATTATAAAAATTCCAGTAGAAAATCCGTTTTCCGTCTTTACAGAACCGATTTCTGGCAATGGAAAAGCAGGAAGCGATTTTTCTATCATTGAAGAAATACTCTGATATGCTGAAAGCGCATTGTTCTTTTCTGCATCACGAATAAATCCGACAGTTTTTAATTTGTCAAAATCAGGAAATTTCACTAAGAGGGAAAGAGAATTTTTGAATTTTGTTCCGCCTGCAATATCCATAACTTGCAAATCGTAGGGAACATTCCGATTAAAACCTAAGAATTGCAACAATTGAATAAAGAACCAATATTCATCATTTCCCTCAACAAGAAGAAGTTTCGAAGTTTCGATTTTTAAATTTTCTTTCATCGAAGCTCCCAGCGCTTCTTTATTGCCTCGGAAACTTCATCCGGCGCATAACGAATTGCTTTATGTGAATCATCTTTGCGTTCTATTCTGTACACAACGCCTTCTGGTGCAGCAGTAATAAACGATTCAATACATTCATAGGAATGTGTTGTGACAAACAACTGAACATTTCTTTCTTTACAAAGAGAAACAACGGCATTCCACAAAACATCCATTGTCTTGTAATGCAAGCCATTTTCAAATTCGTCAATAAGTAGAACTCCGTCTTTTAATGAAGAAACAATAGATGCAATACAGACAAACTTCTGCACTCCCAGTCCGGCAAAATGAATCGGCATAAGTTTTGGAAGTCCAGTGTCCAAATAAATATTATTGTTATTGCCTATCTGAATGTCTCGAATCGAAGAATCAATTTTCTGCAAATTTTCAATTAAGGAAGATTTCTGCTTGTTCACCACCAAGTTATTAACATATTCTACTGTATTGTAATTAACCCAATGTGCCGTTATAAATTGAACGCTCTTGACAGATTTGTCATTCGCAAGATTTTCAACTTCTTCGTCTGAAAGAATGATTCTTTCAGGCGTAACGTTTTTTTGGTCGTAATGAATGGTATAAGAGCTCTCCAAAACATTTGATTCTACTTTAATATCAAACTGACGTATTTGGCTAATTTCCTGCGGCATTCCATTCATAATGACTTGTGGCATTATGTCAGTTTTTATAGCAAAAGTGGAAACTTTTCTATATTTATTATTATCAGAAAAACAAACAGCCAACGGCTCATTTATTTTAAAATTATGAAAAAGCGTTAAAAAATCCTCGTTTTGCGTAGTACGGACACCTCTTCCAGAATTCAGTGCAAACAAAGGAAGTTGAGGAACTGCGCAAGCCATATACATAGCCTCAAGAACAGTGCTTTTTCCACAGTTATTCTCACCAACAAAAAGATTAAACTGCCCAAGACCTTCTATTTTCAAATCCTTTATGCTTCTAAGATTGTGGATTTCTAAGTTTGAATTATATCCCATGATGAAAATAGTATACTTTATTATTTAATTTATCGCAAATTAGCGTTTAAGACGTTTTTTTATTAAATGTTTTTCTTTTATTCTCACTTTCATATTTTTCAAATATAATTTCCCGCATAAAAATTTAGCATATGACACTTGGCTCTCTGTTGGAACATTACCGCGTACAGGAAAGAAATTTCCATAATAGTTTTCATATTCTTTTATTCGTTTATCTCTTGTCTCTTCTGGTAAATAAATACTTCCGCAGCAAGGACACATAAATATATGTTTGTCATCTTTGTCAGAAGTAAATACCTCCATTATTTCTTCGCAAAGTCTGCATATCATAATTATACTCCTACCTCTCACTCTAAAATGTCTATCGAATTACAATAAATACAATACGGCAAAACTTTTTCTACAAAAAAATTTTCTGGTATATTAGGATCAATGACTACCTTGTAAAACTTTAGACCTCTAGGCATTTCATTGTTCCAATCAAAATATATCCAATGTTCGCCATTCTTCAAATACCATTCAGTATTGTTTCTTGTTTTTCGTATATATTCTATATCGAACTTAATTCTTATATAATCATCGGCTAATTCTCTATTATTCGTAAATATTGCACATAAAGAAAAATATTGATGAATTGCACAATTTTGATTATAGTTGTTTATAAAATCTTTTATTTTTACAATATCCATAAAACTTCACCTCTTTTTGATTTTTTTTGTTACTATCGTAACTTCCTATGATATAATATGGTAAATAACCATCATAAAGGAGAATTGAAGCCATGAAAATAACAGGAATCCATAAATGTGAGTATTGTAATCATAAAATAAAATGGGAATATATTTTGTCTTGCAGTATTTCGAATGTATCTGTCGAAAAAATTAACAAAAATATTTCTTTGCCGCATAATGTCATAAAAATAAACGACAACAAATATAATATTGAAATCTATTGCGAATCATGCGGCAGACTAAATAACTTTATTTTTGAAGACAAATAATTATATAGCAATATCAAAATCAACATACCATTTATCATTTGAAAATTTATGTTCTGTAGATATTACTTTTTCCCAATTATTCAGCACATATTTTTTTACTTCCTCTGCGATTTTTTCTCTTATTTGAGAACTATTTACATCAATATAGGAATCGTCACAAATAGAAATTCTTGCTATTGTTTTGTTTTCGGTTCTTTTTTCTTTCTTCTGTGAATATCCCGAAAGAACACAATATGCAATGGTTTTCGGATCTGCATCTCCGCATACTGAAAATGAAAATCTGTCATTCTTATTTATAAGTCTCACAAAATCACATACCATAATTTCATCTGATTGTGAATTTTCGTCTGTTGAGATTGAGTTAATGTGTACTGGGAAGTCTATATCAAATTCAGAAAAATCTACATTAAACTTCTTTGTATCGCATAGGTATTTTATTCTAGAAACAATTTCTTCTTTTCTTTTATTATCCATTTCTATTCCTCCCAATTTAACGCTTGACCGCACATTTGACAAAATCGTGTATCGTACAACATCTCTTGTACATATGATTCGCAGCAAGGACACCATCCATCGCTATATCCATCACACCATTTCACGTGTCTCGTTTTAGGCTTTTTTGGAGTTTGCTTCTCTATTGCACTGATTGCATAATCTAAAGCTATTGATTCAACACAATTTTTAAAAGGCTGTCCATCGAATCCAAGTATCTTTATTTTCTTTAATACATCTACTATTTTTTCATTATCCATTACACACCTCATTTTTTAATGTTACAATTTCTCTTTCTGGAATAATAACTTTTGGCAATGTGTGTTTTACAATTTTAGAAATCTCTAACGGCTTATACTCATAATAGTAATCAGTAAAATACGATCCACATCTTGTAATATTTTGAATCAGAGCAATATCATACATTTCTATTACATTGTAGTCATTATCGAATTTACAAAGCACACCTATCATAGTTTGATATTGATATTTACCGCCATCGTCCCAATCATCATCAGTAACAATTACAGCTCCATATTTTTCATCGTCTTTTTCAAAAACCATATCTTCCAAAAAGCTATCACGTTCAACATACCGAGAAATAATTTCTTTTGCCTTTTCTGCATCCATTGGAATCAGCTCTTCGTATTTAATATTTAATTCAGTCATATTTACCTCCGTTATATTTTTTTACTTTATTTAATAGTCTTGTTATAATGTTTTCCAGATACCTTTTTTAATAAGATAGTCTTTTAATCTAAAATTCTGCGGAAATTCGTTAGCAGCATATTCAATAGAAGCACACATTAATCTCCCGATATTTTTATCATTTATAGTACAGTTTGGCATCTGAATCTGATATATGATACCATTTAGGGTGTAACATTTATATAATGCAATTTTATAGGAATAAGTTTTAAATTCTCCAAATGAATCTCTATGTTGAAAACATTCGGAATATAATTCTTTTCTATATAATACTCTGTATTTTTTAAGTTTCTTCATTCTTTTACCTCCAGCGGTTCGGGATTGTCAGCGACTGAACCAATGACTTCTAATTGTTCACTTTCAAAATCTCCGATAAAATAACCATATCCGAAAGCCGTCATCAATCTCCAGTAACCACTTTTATCCCACAAAACTGTACAAATTATCTCTCTGTGCCATCCAAGCGCATTTGTATCTGTTTTTCTTACAATATCGTTTTCCCATATAAGATTCTTATTTATGTCACATAATCCTGTGCATTGGCAAATAGTTTCTTTCTTGACTAAATGAGTGTGATTACATAACAACTCTCTTACTGGCATAATGCTTGCATGTTCATATTGCTCTGCAATAAAAACATATCCACTATCCCAATCCATCACAATTAAGCT
>CAZOTD010000090.1:0-6836 GCA_964582685.1 uncultured Treponema sp.
ATATAATAAATTTAATAAAAAAAAGTCAAAACAAATTAATTTATTAGAGAGGTTTTTTATGAAAGCTACAAAAATCGTGTTGGGAATTGCAGTTGCAGCTGCAGTTGTATTTACAAGTTGTAAAGACATGGGGGGGGCATTAGGTACAGTTCCAATTAGTGAGGATACTAACAAAAATGCCAAAACTAAAGCCGAAGTTACAGGTACTGTTAATTATGAAAATACCTCCAAAGACATGGCTCGCGGAATGAAACTTTTTTCTAACAAGAAAAAAGGAATTGTATTAAAGTTTCAGTTGCAAGATCTTACAAGTGATAACCAAAATCCAGGTCTTTTAGGTCTTGTATTTGATATGGAAAAAAATAAAGACGAAACTTATAACTTTGTCGTATTTGGTATGAGAAATGAAAAAGGCAGTCCAAAATATTATATTACATATTACAGAAATATTAGCGAAAGTGCGTTTTCGTCTTTCGATTTTGGAGTAAAAAAGGAAAATCACAAAGAAGTTGCGCAGCACAACTCAATAGGTGCATCATTTTTCTTTAGTAACGAGCCTGTTGCAGTAGATATCGTAGACTGGACAGATTTGACTGCTATAAAACGAACTAATGACAACACTTTAAATCTTGGCATTTGTGTGCAGCCACGAAAAGCAACCGATGGTGATACTGACGAAGGTGAAAAAGATGAAGACAACGCATACTACATTTATTTGTACAAAGCCGACGATGTAGATGTAACAAAACTTGGCACAGTAAAGGACCCAACAAAAAGCGGCGACCAAGACATTTCTGAAAATATGCTTAACAACGATAACCCTATCCCAATCTCAAGAAAATTAATTGGTGCAGGCGAATGGGAGCAAAACGGTACTTTTAAACCAAGTTCAAAAAAGCTACAAGGTCAAATGGGCTTTTATGCAAACGTTTATGAAAATCGAACTTTAAAAGGTGAATGGCAAGTTGCAGACATACAACATGAGCCTAACTTATCAAGAGTTGCAGAAAGTAACCAAGATAATCCACTTAACATTCAAATTAGTTACTAATTTTTCTTTTATGTACTTTTGAGTGCAAATAAAACGCATCGTGCGATTTAGATTCTTAATCGCACGATGCGTTTTTGTGTTTATGTTTAGTTCAAACTAAATGCTCGTTTTTTTATTGCGTATTTTTTTGCAATGCGTTTTTTAAAATTTATATGCAGGCGTTTTTTAAAAAATAAAACTTATTCCAAACTTAAAATTCAATTCGTAAATATCCATTCCTTTTGGCTGATTTGATTTGTAATATTCACTGTCGCTTTCAAAAAAACCGTAACCTTTTGGATGACCGTAATTTGTGTAATGAGTGCCTTTTTGTATTCCACCACAAATTCCCCAAACTTGTGTAACAAGTGCAATCGAATCATTTAATTCAAAAGAAAAACCTAATGCAAAAATCATTCTCGAAAAATATGAATATTCAATACAAATTGCGTGATAAGCGTCGTTTGGCAAATCGCTTGCTGCTCGATGAAAATCATCGTCTTCAAAATAAGCAAATGGCGAAATTAAAAAAGCAACATCTAATTTGAATTTTGAAAAACGCGATTCAACTTGAGCGCCTAAAAAAGAGTAAATGCTCAATCTTGTGTAGTCGATTCCGTACGCTTTATACCATTGGGCTTGCTCACTGTTCCAAGCAACATTATTTGCTGCTCCATAATATCCGCTTCCATTTGTTGCTTGGAATTTTCTGTAACTGAACATTCCTTTTATAATTGGTGCAATGCAAAATTTTGGCTGACCAAATTTGTAGCCAAGATTTAAATGTGCTTCAAGAGAAAGTGGCGAATTGTTTGTATAGACAAAATAATTTGTTTTTACGTTGGAATTGTAATCGCTGTCTTCCATAATTCCGCACTTAAACGGAAAATAATATGTAAAGTCAACATTTGCAAAAAAGTTTTTATATTGCACTTCGGATTTTATTCCCAAGTTCCAAAGTATTTGTTGCCATTGCAAATCGCTTACAAGAAAATCGGGATTATATTGCGAATAAAGATATTCGCCAAGTTTTCCGACAGAAAGCCCTGTGTATGACGAAAGAGAAAAACTCCAGTTTTTTCCATAAGTAAAACAAGAAAAGCAAGAAAAAAATATTGCAACCCAAATTGTTTTTTTCATTGTTTTATTTTACAAAAAATGTGTTTTTTTTCAAAGTGATTTTGAATCTGCATTTTGAATATGCAAAAACAAGACTCCACAGCGTGAACTCGACTTAACCGATTGGCGATTTTATTTAACTGATTGGCATTTTTACTTAACCGATTGGCGATTTTCTATTGTGTGCATTTGTTTTTATTTTATTGATTACAAACGTTATTGGACGTTATCAGAAAGTATCAGAAAATGACAAGAAAATGTCAGAAAGTGTCAGAAAGTTGATACGACTTTGAAAATTTATTATAATCTTGTGAAATAAAATTACGAAATATCCGTCTTGGAGATTTAAATGAAAGCAGTTGAATTAGAAAAAGCTTACGAACCAAAATCTTTTGAGGAACGCATTTATCAACAATGGGAAAGCAAAGGTTATTTTAAACCAATTTCTGACAAAGAAAATCCGATTCATTGTCAATGCGAACAATGTAATACAAAAACTAATACTTATTCTGTCGTAATTCCTCCTCCAAACGTAACTGGCGTTCTTCACATGGGACACGGTCTTAATAATACTTTGCAAGATATTGTTGTTCGTTATCACAGAATGAAAGGCGACAACACTTTGTGGCTTACAGGAACTGACCATGCAGGAATTGCAACTCAAAATGTTGTTGAGCGCCAATTAAAAAAAGAAGGCAAAACTCGAAACGACCTTGGTCGAAAAAAATTCCTTGAGCGCACTTGGCAAGTAAAAAACGCTCATCACGATATTATCGTAAAACAACAACGCAAACTTGGCAACTCGACTGACTGGGAACGCGAGCGATTTACTTACGACGATGGGCTTTCAAAAGCGGTTCGAGAAGTTTTTGTTACTTTGTATGAACGCGGACTTATGTATAAAGGGCAACGTCTTGTAAATTGGTGCCCGAGGTGCGGAACGGCACTTGCCGATGACGAAGTAGAGCACGAAGACACTCAAGGGGCAATGTATCATCTTTATTATGAATATGCCGATTCAAGTGGAAAAATCGAAGTTGCTACAACTCGTCCCGAAACTTTTTTTGGCGATACTGCGGTTGCCGTAAATCCAACCGACGAGCGTTACAAATCGCTTGTTGGCAAAATGTTAAAACTTCCTTTGACTGACAAACAAATTCCGATTATTGCAGATGAATATGTTGACAAAGATTTTGGAACTGGAATGGTAAAAATTACGCCTGCGCACGATCCAAACGACTGGGAAGTTGGCAAACGACACAATCTTGAAGTAGTCAATCTTTTAACTGCCGACGGCAAAATGAACGAAAATGTTCCAGAAAAATATCGTGGATTAAATCCTCAAGATGCACGCAAACTTGTAATTCAAGATTTACAAGAAGCAGGTTTATTCAAAGGCGAAGAAAAAATTGTTCATTCAGTTGGGCATTGTTATCGTTGCAAAACTGTAGTTGAGCCATATCTTTCTTCTCAATGGTTTGTAAAAATGAAGCCAATGGCACAAAAAGCACTCGATGCTTGGAAAAAAGGCGAAATTGTATTTTATCCAAAAAAATGGGAAAACACATATTCTCATTGGCTCGAAAACATTCGTGATTGGTGCGTAAGTCGCCAGATTTGGTGGGGACACAGAATTCCTGCTTGGTATTGTCAGGATTGTGGCGAAGTTATTGTTAGCCGAGAAGATGTCTGTAAATGCACAAAATGTTCAAGTACAAATGTCAAGCAAGACCCAGATGTTTTGGATACTTGGTTTAGTTCTTGGCTTTGGCCTTTTTCAACTTTAGGTTGGCCAGAAAAAACTGCCGACTTAGAAAAATTTTATCCGACAACGGCGCTTGTAACTGCTTACGATATTATTTTCTTTTGGGTTAGCCGAATGATTATGGCAGGACTTGAGTTTACTGGCAAAGCGCCTTTTCATGACATTTACATTCACGGACTTGTTCGTGACAAGCAAGGGCGCAAAATGTCAAAAACTCTTGGCAACGGAATGGATCCACTTGAAATTATTGATATGTATGGAGCAGATGCTCTAAAATTCACTCTTGGATTTATGTGTGCACAAGGACAAGATATTCTTATCGATAAGGATTCTTTTAAACTTGGTTCACGCTTTTGCAATAAAGTTTGGAATGCAAATCGTTATCTTTTAGGAAATCTTGAAGGTCGAAACCTTATTTCTATAACTGACGAAAATCTTACGGAACTTGATAAATGGATTTATAGTCGATTGAATTTTGCAGCAAAAACTTGTCGCGATTCACTTGAAAGTTATCGTTATAACGATGCTGCTTCTGCGCTTATGGAATTTTTCTGGAATGAATTTTGCGATTGGTATGTTGAATCGACAAAACTTAATTTGTGGAATGGCGACGACCAAGAAAAAGACAGACAAGTAAGTGTTCTTTTAAATCTTCTTGAAGAATCGCTTAGACTTCTTCATCCATATCTTCCTTTTGTAACCGAAGAAATTTATGGAAAAATTCCTCTTACACAAATTGTCGAAAGCAGAAAAAAATCTTGCAACAATAAAATTGCAAGCAATTGCCTTTACAATGGAATGTTAATAAATGCACCTTATCCAGAGTTTATTCCTGAGCGCGAAAATCTCGAGATTGAAAAACGCTTTGATGTATTAAAAGAACTTATTACAAAAGTTCGTTCGTTGCGTGCCGATTGTGGAATTGAAAGTGCAAATAAAATTAACATTGCGATTTTGATTACAAAAGGAAGCCAAGCGGAAGTTTGCATTGAAAAAGTTGATATGATAAAACTTCTTGCAGGCATTGCAAATGTGGAATTTATAGAAACTAAACCTGCAAGTTCAATTGGAACAGTTGGTGCTGGATTTGAAGCGTTCATTTTAATTGATGAAAAAATTAATAAAGACCAACTTCTTGCAAGATTTAAAAAAACGATTGAAACAGAAAAAGGATATGCCGCAAAATCTCAGGCAAAACTTTCTGGTTCTTTTGCAGAACATGCTCCAAAAGAAGTTGTTCAAGCAGAAAAAGACAAACTTGAAGAATCTCTTAGAATAATAGAAAAACTCGAAAGTTATATAGCAAGTTTTTAAGTTTGTTGTAAGTTATTCCGAAAAATTTATCAGAAAGATTGAGATAAAAACTTTGTCTAAAAATGCGCTAAAAAGTTAAATCGGAAATTGATATTTCCTCATTGACTTTTTATGCAAGATAGGAGGTGCAAAATGAGTAAATATGAAATGAATGTTGATAAACCTCATCAAATGGATAAAAAGTCAATGCTTCAGTTAAATGGTATTTTTCTTGCACCTTATCTGCAACTTGCAACTGAATTAATTGGTAAAGCACGTCATGCCGGTGGAAATATGTTCCGTCACCAAATTGATACTCTAGGAATTTTGATTGACTACGGCTATATTGACAGCGTTCTTTTAAAAGCGTCTGTTATTCATGATGTAATCGAAGACATTGAGGGCTTTGATCCTAATCGAATTATAAATGTTGATGAAGAGGGTGAAGAAGTTTATCGCCTTGTTCTCGAAGTAACAAAGCACCCAGGTGAAGAAAAATCGAATTTTCTTCATCGCATTATTGATACAGGAAGTCAAAAAGCTAAAGTTTTAAAATGTGCCGATAGAATAAGCAATATGATTTCGCTCGGCTTTGTAACAGATCAAGAATTTATTGAGCGCTATTGTGACGAAACAGAATATTTTATTCTTCCGATTGCAATTGAAGTTGATTTTAATATGTACCAAGAATTGATAAATTTAATTATTACACGTCGCAAATATCTTGAAGATAGTGGCTATATCGAAAAGAAAAAAGCGGAATTTAATTTAAAATAAATTTTAGGTACTATTTTTTTTGTTCGTGCACAAGCCTTGATATTTTGATTTTTTTTAAAGACTTTACACTTTTTATAGTCTATAATCAAAAAAATTACACACTATAATTTTAAAATTTATAGTCTATAATCGAAAAATTTACAGTCTGTTTAATGTTTTTAAGTGTTTAAGGTGGAAGATTAATTGACTTTTTTCAAGGTCAATAATGATAAATGCGGGTTATAAAAAGTTATAAACCATTTATCTTGAATTACTTCTATTTTATGTGCTATATTTTCAAATATGAAAGTTGCAATCTTCTTTGGTTCAAAATCAGACACAGAAAAAATGAAAAAGGCTGCCGAAGTACTTACAGAGTTTGGCGTTGAGTACAAGGCTTTTGTTTTATCCGCTCATCGTGCAGGTGAATTTTTGCACGAAACAGTAAAACGCGTTGAACAAGACGGATATGAAGTAATTATTGCAGGTGCGGGGCTTGCAGCCGCACTTCCGGGAGTAATTGCAGGAATTACGACGATTCCTGTAATTGGAGTTCCTCTTGAATGTGTTTCTGAAAAATCTAATGGGCTTGGCGGAATGGACGCTTTGCTTTCAATTGTTCAAATGCCACCACAAATTCCTGTTGCAACAGTCGGAATTGGAAATGCAAAAAATGCAGGCTATCTTGCTATAGAAATTCTTGCAATCAAATATCCAGAATTAAAAACAAAATTGGTTGATTTTAGAAAAAAACTTTCAGATGATTCTAAAAAATCTGCTGAAATCGCATTATGACAATTTGTCATTTTTACAACATTGTTGTATCGTTTATGTAGCATTTTAAGGCAAGCAAAAAATCTTATTATATAGTAT
>CAZOTD010000091.1:0-6820 GCA_964582685.1 uncultured Treponema sp.
AACAAATGCAACAAAAAAGACAACAGGAAAATCTCCTACAAAAAAATCTTCAACTTCAACGACTTCGGTGAAAGCAAAACCTGAAAATGCAAAATCTCCAACTTCAACGACTTCGGTGAAAGCAAAACCTGAAAATAAAAAAATCTCAACTTCAACAACTTCCGCAAAATCAATATCTCCAAGCGTAAAATCTTCTGCAAGAAATTCAAAGAGTGTTTCACCAAAATTAACAAATTCTTCAACAATTAGAAAAACTGAGAGCAAGAAAAAAGATAATATTACAAAACAAATTGAACAAAGTAATCGTGAGATATTTGAATTGCTTAAACCTATGAATGAAATAACTTCGGATTCAAAAAATAGTTCTGAAATTACAGAAAAAAATAAAAAGAAAAAAATTGGTTTAATAATTGCAATTTCACTTTTTTTTGTGATTTTAGTAATTTTTCTTCTTGTAAAAAGTTGTACTTCATCGGACAGAGAAAAAAATCGCGAAAGACAGAATACAATTGCTCTAGCAAAACGTTATATGGAAAAAGGGCAGTTTGAACCTGCAATGGAGCTTTTGAATAAACTTTTGATTTTAGATGCTGAGGATCAAGAAGTTAGTAAATTGCTTGATGAACTTATAGAATTAAAAACTGATCAAGATTTTGAAAATCAAAATGGACTTTCGGGAAATTATGATTTGAATTTCAATACAGATAGTATTACAAATGCATTCCGCGATACGCTAGATTCTATGAACAAAGAATTAAGTGCCGCCAATGAGGCAAATACAAAAAATCAAGAAACTTTGAGCAATCTTCTTGAAACGCAACGTCAAGAAGAACAAGAAAGGCAAGCACAAGCGATTGCACTTGAAAAACAAAAAAATGAAGAAGAAGCAAAACGTAAAGCACAAGAAGAAGAACTTGCAAAACAAAATAAGCAAGTTCAAGAAGAAATTCAAAAAGTGAATGATTTAATTGAACAAGGGAATGCAAAACTTGGAACAGGGAAAAATTCTGAAGCTTTAAAAGATTATCAAGATGCTACAAAACTTCTTCCGATTAGTAAAGGCGAACCAAATTTTTCTGCTTCAAAATATTCACAAATTGCGTCTAATCTTTATGAAGCTGCACAAAAAGAAAAAGATTCTACAACAAAATCAACATTAATGGATAATGCTGTTTCTTATGCAACAAAAGCACTAGAAAAAGATTCTTCAAATCCAAATGCACATTTTATTCTTGCAATGGATGCAGAAAATAAACAAGATGCTCAAACTTCTGAACGCGAACTAGAACTTGCCGTTAAAAACGATCCTAATAATTATCTTTATTATTTTTATCTTGGCAGACGCCAACAAATAGATAAAAAATATTCACAAGCACGTTCTTCTTATAATTCATCTATCAAAATTAATCCGAATTTTGATTCTGCACATTTTAATCTCGGTTTAACTTGTAATCGTCTTAATCTTCCAAAAGAAGCATTGGCCTCTTTTAGAAAAGCATATTCTGTAAATCCGCAACATGCTAAAGCATATCTTGAAGAAGCTCGACTTTTGCGCAAAGGATTTAACGATCTTGATGGTGCAATTAATGCGTATAACAAAGTTCTTACAATTGAGCCTGATAATATGTCAGCTTTAAAGGAATGTGGTTCTGTGTATGCAGAAACTGCAAATTATGCAAAAGCTGAAAATTGCTTTAGACGAGTAATTGCAAGACTTGGAAATGCAGAAGATCCGATGACTTATTATAATTTATCAACAGTTCTTTATAATCAATCAAAAATAACTGATGCATTAAAATATGCAGAACAAGCATATAATACAAAAGATTCTCTTAGAACTTCTGCGGAAAAAGCAATGATTGTTTACCAATATGCTTTAACTACAGAAAAAGCAAAAGATACGTTAAAAGCAATTTCACTATATAGAGAAGTTTTAACACTCAATCCTTCTCATACAAAAGCAAAGATTAATCTTGGAATTATGTTTATGGAAATGGATCCGCCTGATGTTGATACTGCATTAAGTTTCCTTACAAGTGCTTATCAAGAAGATAAAAATAATTTTGAAGTGAATAATAATTTAGGCAATGCATATCTTCTAAAAAAGGATTATATAAATGCTGTAAATTTTTATCTTAATGCTTCAAAAATTAAACCTAAAGATACAGAAGTTAAAATTAATCTTGCAAAAGCATATACAGAATCAAGTCAATTTGATAATGCAAAAGTAATTTTTATAGATGTAATTAATCAAAATCCTGACAGTTACGATTCTTACATTGATCTTGCAAAAGTTTGCATTGCACTTCATGATACAATAAGTGCTGAAGGTTATCTTACTGCGTTGCAAACTAAAAAACCTGAATATAAAGCAAGTGAAGTAAAATCTCTTCTCGATACGGTAAGACTTGGAAATTAAAAGAATTATTTGCTGATTCGTTTTACAAGTTCAAACATTTTTTCTTTTGTAATTGCAGTCCAAATTGGTCTTCCATGCGGACAATGCGGATCTGGCAATGCAAGTGCTTTAATTGCAAGTTCTTTTGCAGTTTCAGGGTCTAGATAATAACCATCTTTTACAGCTGCTTTGCAAGCTGTACTTGCTGCAATATAAGTGAGGATTTTGTCTGGTTCAATTTTATTGTCTAAAATTAAAGTTGAAAGTTCTTTTTCTGTGCCAGTCCATCGTTCATGAACTTCTGTAATTTGCCAAGTTCCGTTGCCTTTATTGCAAAGCACAAATCCTTTTGATTCTAATTGTTCTTTTATGGATTCTAAGTATTCATCATCTGCTTGATTTTGAGTTTCAAGTTCATAAGGAATAAGAAGTTTTTGAGATTTTGCACTATTTGTCATAATTGAATCGTATATAATTCGCTCATGTGCTGCATGTTGATCTATAAGGTAAAGTGTAGAATTTTGTTCAATAAGAAGAAAAACTCCAAGCGTTGTTCCAAAATATTTTACATTGTCATAATTTGAATTTTGGTCAAGATTTTGTTTTTCCTGCAAATTAGTTTTTTCTTCTTGAAAAGCAAATTGTGCAAGATTTTGTGTATAACTTTGTTCATTCATAAAAATACTTCGCAAATCTGAAGAATATTTTTTTTCTCCAATCTTGCTGAAAGAATTTTTAGAAGAATATATATTCAATTTTTCAAGTTGCGAAAGTCGAGAATTTTCTTTTTGGGAACTTCCATATTTTACAAAAGATTCACTAATTGGGCTTTCAAATAATTCTTTTGAAAATGTATTTTCATAATAAGTTGCATCTAATTCCGGTTTTAGAGATTTTATTGTGGAATTTTTAAAAAAACTTGCAGTTGTTTCACTTATAGAATGATGAAGAACCGAAATGTCTTTAAAGCGCACTTCTTTTTTTGCCGGATGAATATTAAAGTCAACAAGAGAAGAATCAATTTTGACAAACAGAGCTGCAATAGGATGTGTTCCGTTTGGAAAATAACCTTGACAGCCATATTCAATTGCTTGCATAAGTGAATATTCATTTACTTTACGATTGTTGACAAAAATGCTGATTTCTTTTCTGTCAGTGCGAAAAATTCCTGGTTCGCCAATAACAAGTTCATAATTCCAACTGTTATCGTCAGCATGATTCTTTAAGGTAAAAAAAAGATTTTTTTCCTTTGAATAATTCATAGCAGTTGTAAATCGCATTAATAAATTTTCTTCTTTTGGAAGATTTAATTTTAATTCACCATCTTGGAAAAATCTAAAATCGAGATTAAAAAAAGGCAGAGTCTTTTCGACAAAAGTGTTAAGGCACATTTTTCCTTCAGTTGCAGCTCGTTTTAGAAAAAGACGTCTCGCAGGAAAATTCTGGAACAAATTTTCTGACTGGACTATCGTTCCAGAAAATGGTTGACATTGAGATATTTTATTTTTTTCGACAGCACTTGCTTCAAGTTTATAATCGCCAGAAATAATTGTAAGTTTTGAAACTGCCGCAATAGAACTTAATGCTTCTCCACGAAAGCCTAAAGTTGAAAGGTTAAGCAGATCGTGTTCTGTAGAAATTTTACTTGTAGCATGCGAAGTTGCTGCAATTTCCATATCTTGTTTTGACATTCCGTTGCCATTATCAATTACGCGGATTTTATCAATTCCTCCAGCATAAATCTCAACAGAAATTGTGTCAGCCCCAGAATCGATAGCGTTGTCCATTAATTCTCGGACGATAGCATTTGGGCGGTCAATTACTTCCCCGGCGGCAATTTTTCTTGCAACTTCTGGCGGTAAGATTTTTATCGGGCGATTTATGCTCATTGTCTTGTGCCTTTATTTGGTTCTCCGCTTGAACCTGTTGTCAGATCTGCATCAGAGAAAAGGTCAAGTTCTGGAATATCATTTGAAGTTGGAGCAGGTTGATTCATAAGTATTTGAATTTTTCCTTCAATGCGGTCGATTTCTTTTTCCATTCCTTTTGCAAGTTGAATTCCTTCTTCAAATGAAGAAAGTGCTTCTTCTAACGAAATATCTTTGCTCTTGATTTTTTCTGTAAGTTCTTCAAGTCGTTCAAGATTTTTTTCAAAATTTTTCATATTAGGCAACGCTCCTTTTTTTATTCAATAACTGTAGCAGTAATTTTTCCTTTTGATGGAATGATTTCAATTGTTGAACCAATTTTAGTATCTTCACTGCTGCGAATGATTTTTCCTGTATTTTTGTCTCGAACCATTGAATATCCTTTTTCAAGAATAAGACTTGGATTTGATGCTTCAAGAATATTGCGCATTTTTTCAAGATGAATTCGAGTTTCTTTGAGACGTTCACTCATTCCAAAAAGTAAATCTTCTTTTGCAGAATCAAAGCGATAAAGCAAAGGTTGTTCAATTGAACGAAATCGCGTTTCCATGTTGTCTGGAGAAAATTGTTTTATCATTAATTTTAAATTTTCGACTTTTGATTTTATGGCGGTATAATATTCATTTTCTTTATTTTGAAGCCAAGCAATTATTTCTGTTTTTACAGGTGTACAAAGTTCTGCGGCAGCGGAAGGAGTTGGAGCACGCTTGTCTGCTGCAAAATCACAAAGCGCCCAATCAATTTCATGTCCGACAGCAGAAATAACAGGAATTTTAGATTCGGCAATTGTGCGAACTACAATTTCTTCACTAAACGGAAGTAAATCTTCAAGAGAACCACCGCCACGACCAACAATTAACACATCACACATATTAAATTTATTTGCAATTTTAATTTGAGTTGCAATGGACAAAGCAGCTTCTTCTCCTTGAACAATTGCAGGAAAAATCGTAATTCCAACACAAGGATTTCTTCTTCGGACAATTTGCATAATATCACGCAACGCCGCGCCCGTAGAACTTGTTACGACCCCAATCGTTTTTGGAAAAATCGGAAGTTCGCGTTTTCGTGAATTGTCAAAAAGACCTTCAGTTTGGAATTGACGTTTTCTTTGTTCAAGTAAAAGAAGAATATTTCCTTCTCCGGCAAGTTCCATTGTGCTTACAACAATTGAATAAGTTCCTCGAGGTTCATAAACATTTATGGCACCTTTGCATCTTACAAGCATTCCATCTTTTGGAATAAAAGTTAGCGAACTTGCACGAAATCTAAACATTACTGCACTTATTTGGGAATTTTTGTCTTTAAGTGTAAAATATAGATGGCCGGTTGAATTTGGTCTGTAATTTGAAATTTCACCTTCTAAAATTATAGAAGAAAACGATTGCTCAATAACGCCTTTAAGTATGGAATTTATTTCTGAAACAGTATATATAGTGTCATTTGAAAAACTTTCGACCATATTTGCAATTTTATACAATCCCATAAACTTATTCAACTGAAAATCCGATATATGAAAAGATGAAAAGTCTAATTATATTATTTGCTGATAATTTTAGCAATTTTGGTTTTGAAAAAACATTTAATGGAAAATCTGCGTTTGAAATCACAATTGATTGGGCGAAGAATGTAAAATCTGCTTCAAAAATTCAAGTTTTTTGTTTTGACAATAACAAAGAACTTGTAGAAAAAAATCTTGATTCAGAAATTTCTTTTAAATCAAGGCAAAGTTGGACTCAAGAAAATTTGTTTGCTGAATTAAATGACAGTTTGCGTAATTCAAATAGTTCAAATAAAAATGATTTTGATTATGTAATTTTTTCGTATGCATTTAATCCGTTTATTAATTTAGAATTGACAGAAAAATTGATTACAACTCACGAAAATTTTAAAAGTGAATACAGTTTTGCAGATGGTTATCCAAAAAGTGTTTGTCCAGAAATTCTTGATTCGGGGCTTGTAAATATTTTAAATGAATTAATTAAAACGAAAGACGATTTAAAAAACAAATCTGTTAGTAAAGATAGTATTTTTGATTTAATAAAAACTGATATTAATTCTTTTGAAATTGAAACTGAAATTTCACCTACAGATTGGCGACTTTATCGATTTGATTTTTCATGCGATAAAAAAGAAAATTATATTGCATGTTTAAATCTTTTTGAAAAAGTTTTGTTATTACCAAAAGACGAGCAAAAAAATCTTGAAAAGATTTGTGAACTTGCTTCGAAAGAAGTGAAAGTTTTAAAAACTATTCCAAGTTATTTTAACATTCAAATTGAAAATTCTTATCAATCAAAAAATCCATTTAATGCGTATTCCGTTTTGCAAATTAAACAAGAAAACAGAATGTTGCTAACAGATTTTAAATCACTTATTAAAAAAATAAATAATTTTAATTCTGATGCAGTTGTTAGCCTTTCTTTGTGGGGCGATCCAATTTTACATCCTGATTTTTTTGAAATTATTAATCAAATTATTTCATATCCTGGAC
>CAZOTD010000092.1:0-6816 GCA_964582685.1 uncultured Treponema sp.
ATATGAAATTTGATATTTTTCGATTGGAACAAATCCAAGATTTTGATATAACTTTTTTGCTGGCTCATTTTTTATCTTTACAAATAGATTTGCAATTTTTCCTTGTGCTTGAATAAATCGCAAAAGATGTTGCATTGTAAAATTCGCAATTCCTTGATTGCGAAAATCTTTGCTACAATAAACTCCGCCAATTTGAAAGTATTTTTTTCCACAAGCATTTGTTGAAGCTTTTGCCACAGCTTTGAGTTTTGTTCCGTCTTTAATAAATGCGGCAAAAACATTTTGTGTTTTTAAAGTGTGGTTCAACACAAATCGAATAACTCTATCACTTTCTTCGCGTTCAAAAATTTGAACTTCTTCAGCACGATAACCACGTTCCAATTCTAAAAGATATTCTAAATCTTCTAAAGAACATCTTCGGACAATTATGTTTTTCCAATTTTCTGCTTGAATTTCTTTTTGATAAATTTTTGCAGAAAAATTGTTTTCCATAAGGACATATTCATTAGAAACAATTTCTTTTTTTTGATTTTCAAATAAAAGCGACTTTATATATTCTGTTCCAAAATGTTCACCGTAAACACAAAAAATTTGTTGACGTTTAAGAAAGTCATTTATCGTTGAACGAATTTCATTTTCAGAATTTTCTTGTTCAATTTTTTTTGTAAGAAATGGAATAAAGTGAAAAATAGTTGAACCAGTTCTAAGATAAAACAATGCATAAAATTTGTTGTTAGGATTTTTTTCCAGAACAAAGACATCTTCTGTGTTTAATAAAAGTTTTTCCATCAAAACGGTACATTCTATTTCGTGTTTTTCAATAAAATGTACCGCCTGTTCTCTTTCGATTTCTAAAAGAGGACGAATTATAAAATTAGTCGGCAAGGGTTTTGTATTTGTTGAATTTGTTAATTATTTCTTCATCTGGTTTTGTAAGCAAACTTACAACAACAGTTACAACAAGACAAATAATAAATGACGGAAGAATTTCGTAAAGTCCAAAAATTGGATTTATAGTTGCTGGAATATAATGCCAAATTACATCAACAATTCCGCCAGAAATTAAACCTGCAATTGCTCCACTAGCAGTTGTTCGTTTCCAGTAAAGTGCAAGAAGAATAAGTGGACCAAATGTTCCTCCAAATCCAGACCAGGCAAATGATACAAGATTAAAAATTGAAGAATTTGGATTTAACGAAAGGAAAAGCGCAATCAAGGCAATCAAAAAAACTGTCGCACGACTTACCATTAAAACTTCTTTTTCTTCCGCATCTTTTTTTATAAGCCCTTTAAAAATGTCTTGACTTACAGCAGAAGAAGCGGCAAGAAGTTGAGAATCCGCTGTAGACATCGAAGCGGCAAGAATTGCACACAAGAAAATTCCTGCAATAAATGGCGCATACATTTGTTGCATTGTTTCTGAGAAAACAGTTTCTGCACTTACGCCGTTTAATATAATTCCAAATTTTTTAAGATAGACAGTTCCCAAAGTTCCAACTAAAATTGCTCCAATGTAGGAAATTATCATCCAAATAATTCCAATCCGACGTGCTTTTTTTATTTCGCCATTTGAACGAATTCCCATAAAACGAACAATGATATGTGGCATTCCAAAATATCCAAGTCCCCAAGCAAGTGCAGAAGCAATTCCCATACCGTTAAATGATTGCAATTCTGTTCCTGTAACTTCTTGAAAATTTTCAAAAACATTCACAGCGTTTCCAGTTCCACCGATTGACACAACAATGACAATCGTAGAAACGACAAATGCAATAAATATTAAAGTTCCTTGAACAAAGTCAGTTGTACAAACTGCTGTATAACCGCCAGTGATTGTATAACACAAAATTACAACAAGCCCAATTGCAAGACCTGCGTGATAAGGAAGTCCAAAAACAGAATTGAATAATTTAGCACAAGCAACAAATCCAGACGCTGTGTAAATTGTAAAAAACAAAACGATAAAAATTACAGATACAACTGAAAGAATATGCGATTTATCATTAAATCTGTTTGAAAGAAATTCTGGAATTGTAATTGAATCGCCAAATGTAATCGAACATTTGCGAAGTGGTTTTGCAATTAGCAACCAACTTAAATAAGTTCCAACGATAAGACCAATTGCTGTCCAAACCGATTCTTGAATTCCACCAAGATAACACAATCCAGGAAGACCCATTAAAAGCCAAGCTGAAGAATCTGATGCTTCTGCACTTAAAGCTGTTATCCAAGGTCCGACTTTTCGACCGCCAAGAAAAAAATCTGCAGAACTATTATTCTTACTTGCGGTTTTAAGACCAATAAAAATCATCGCACCAAGATAAATGACAAAAGCTGCGACTTTAGCAATAAAAACCATATCCATAATGTAACTCCAAATATTTAATTTTTTTAATTTCTAAATGAATGAATTGGGGCAGGAATTCTTCCGCCACGATTTATAAAATCTGCACAACCAAATTTGCTTACAGGCATTACGGGACAACCTCCAAGTAAGCCTCCAAACTCAACCCATTCTCCTGCTTTTTTGTCTGGAGCAGGAATTAAACGGCAAGCTGTAGTCTTATTATTAACCATTCCGATTGCAAATTCATCTGCAAGAATTCCAGAAATTGTAGTTGCCGGAGTATCGCCAGGAATTGCAATCATATCAAGACCAACAGAACAAACAGTTGTCATTGCTTCAAGTTTTTCAAGGTTGATAGAACCATTCTTTACCGCTTCTATCATTCCTTCATCTTCTGAAACAGGAATGAATGCTCCACTTAATCCGCCAACATTTGTCGAAGCCATTACGCCACCTTTTTTTACCATATCGGTGAGCATTGCAAGCGCCGCCGTTGTTCCTGGAGCACCAGCCCCATCAAGTCCGATTTCTTCAAGAATACGAGCAACAGAATCTCCAACCGCTGGAGTTGGTGCAAGAGAAAGGTCAAGAATTCCAAAATCGACGCCAAGTCGTTTTGCTGCTTCTGAGCCAACAAGTTGCCCCATACGCGTAATTTTAAATGCCATTTTTTTAATTCCATCGGCAAGTTCATTGATTGGACGACCTTTATATTCTTTTGCCGCCGCAAGAATTACGCCAGGACCAGAAACGCCAACGTTGATTACACAATCGCCTTCGCCAGGTCCATGAAATGCTCCTGCCATAAACGGATTATCTTCGGGGGCGTTACAAAAAACTACAAGTTTTGCACAACCATTAATTTCGCAATTTTTAGAAACTTGTGCAGTTTTTGCAATTGTTTCTCCCATAAGTTTAACGGCGTCCATATTAATTCCAGATTTTGTTGAACCGACATTTACAGAAGAACAAACAAAATTTGTTGTTGCAAGTGCCTCTGGAATTGAATTGATTAAAATATTGTCTGCTGGAGTAATTCCTTTTTGAACAAGTGCAGAAAAGCCACCGATAAAATTAACGCCAAGTTCTTGAGCACATTTATCTAGTGTTTTAATATATGGAATATAATTTTTTGCATTACTTGCTCCTGCAACGAGCGAAATTGGAGTTACCGAAATCCGCTTGTTTATAATTGGAACTCCAAATTCTTTTTCGATGTCTTGTCCAGTTTTTACAAGATTTCCTGCCTTTTTCATAATCTTATCATAAATTTTTTGACAAGCACGATTTGCATCTGAATCAGCACAATCCAAAAGCGAGATTCCCATTGTAATACAACGGATATCAAGTTTTTGGCGCATAAACATATTAACTGTTTCTTGAATTTCGACTGGAGAAAAAATCATAAAAACCTCTTTATTGCTATAAAGTTACATTTTATAGAAAAATTAGGTTTTTTACAATTAGTATTGCTTTTTATTTATTTCGAGATTTGAAAATTTTTGTTTGTTGGAATTTTAGATAACTTGTTGTGTAAGGCAACAAAACTTTGTTGCCCACTTTTATTTTTTCTTTTTACCTTGTGCCTTAATTCCAATTTGTTCACTTAAGGCTTTAACGCCAGAAGTTTTATTGCCAATCCATTCCCAAACGGCTGCGTCCTCTTGTCCCATTCGCCAAAATGCGATGCTAGTATAACCTTTTTTTTGATACATTCTTGCTCGTTCTACATTGGAATGTGCATCTTCGTACCAACCTTCAACATCAACCGAAACTGTGTACTTGTAATGAGGAACTCCGCGTTCACGTTCAATTTTTATGACATCATTTTCATGTGCTGTTCTGTTCATTCCATTAAAAGCCAATGCCTGTTTTACATTTTTATTTCCCCAAATACGACCATAAAACGGTAATCCAAAAATATATTTATTTTCTGGCCAAATAGTTTTTGCATAATCAGCAATTTTTTCGCACCAATCCATTGAAGCAATTGAACCTGCAGGACCGCCAGTCCAATGTTCATCGTAAGCCATAATCATAATTCGGTCGGCGATTTTTCCGATTTTTTCGTAGGAATAAACATCGGTTTTTAAAGTTTTTGTTCTTGCCGGAACACATACTGTTAAAGGTTTTCCTTTAAGTCGTTTTTTTAATTCTTTAAGAAACGAAAGAAAATTATCTGCATCGCGTGCCGGAATTAATTCCCAGTCAACTTGAAGTCCGTCAAATTCTTCAACTGCTTCAATAAGTCCATCGATAATTTTATCTCGAACTCCATATTTTGGGTCGATGCAAAAATGCGAAAGAGAAGTGCTTTCGCAAATTGTTACAAGATGAACTCTTCCTTTAAAATTCTGTCCGACAGCACTTCGTTTTGGAACATTTACTAGTTCACCATAGGAATTAATTTCGGCTGCAAAAAGACCGACATCTGTTAAAGGCGTTGTGTCGTCATAATCTTTTAGTCTTGAAATTAAAACATAACCCCAAACTTCATCAAAAAGAACCGGGTCGCCTTTAATTTCGCTATTCCATTTATAAGGATGCGAATAATGCGGAAGCATTACGCCATCTGGTGTTATCGTTTTTTCCTTGACGGGAGCATATTTTTTTTCTGCTGAAAATCCATTCATCAAACAAATTGTAAGGACAATTCCGATTAAAAAAAATCGTTTTTGATTTTTTATTTTTGCTGTTCTAATTGTTGGGAAGTTTAACATATATTCTCCGGTTATGTGCTTTGATTTTTTTTGCTTTGGGAATTTTTTCAAAACAAAAACTTTTTTCTACTATTTATTATCTTATTATCGGCAAATTATCTTGTACATTGGAGTATCTTTTGGGTGAAACTCCAAAATATTTTTTTCGCACTCTAAAACTTCTGTAGAATCGTGAGTAACATGTAAAAGAGTAGTTGTTCCGCTATCTGCAATATTTTCAAGCAAGTCAAGAATTTTCTGTCTAAAATTTTCATCAAGCCCATGACAAGGTTCATCTAAAATTAAAATTGGAGGACATTTAACAGCTGCCCTTAAAATAAGAATTGCTCGTTGTTCGCCATAACTTATAGAACCAAATGATTCTTTTTCTCGACCAGCAAATCCGCCTAATGCAAGCCATTTTTGTGCTGCCGATTTTTCAATATCAGTTGCTGCTTCATAAAGTCCAATTGAATCTCGAAATCCCGAAATAATTACATTTTCCAAAGTTGTAGAATTTACCATTCTATATTCAACGTGAAGTCGATACGAAACAATTCCAAGTTTGTGTTTAATGTCCCAGATAGTTTCTCCAGAACCACGACGTGCACCAAAGAGTTTTATGTCGTTGCTAAACACTTGCATATTGTCGCCAGTAATTAATTCTAAAAATGTTGTTTTTCCTGAACCATTTGGACCGCGAATTAACCAATGTTCACCTTTGTTTAATTTCCAGTTTAAATTGACAAGAACTTGATTGTCGCCCCAACCAACATTTACATTATTCATTTCGATGAGAGTTTCTTTTTTTTTGTCATTTTGTTGAGAATGAAGAACAAAAGTTTCTTCTTTGATTTTGTTCAAGTCATTTTCAAATTTTTCACGGTTTGTTTTTCGATTTTTTTCTTTAAAGGAATTTCGCTCGTCCAGAATTTTTTTGTATTCATTTTTTGACCCGCAGAAAGAAATTTGTTTATTTTGAAATTCAAGAACATTATTTATCGCGTCTGGAATTTCGTGAAATCGTTCCATTCCCAAAATGATTTTTGGAAAATCAGAATTGTCGTTTTGCAATTGCTTTGTCGCAATTGTATCAAAAAAATTAAGAAGAATTTTTCTGCTTTCGACATCAAGTCCAGCAAAAGGATCGCTTAAAATTAAAAGTTTTTTTCCGCTAAGCAATGCATGGCAAAGTAATGTTCGCCGAATTTCGCCTGTTGACATATACTTTAGTCCGCGCTCAAGAATTTTTTCAATTCCACAAAGTTTTACTTGCGGAAAACTTTCCAGATTTTTTATTTCTTGAGGCAATTTTGAATTTTTTGTTACCTTTGAACCAAGTATTGCTTCTGCCAAAAAAATGCGTCCAGTTCTTCCAATGTCAACGCCGCCTTCGACATATTCACTTTCGTCATTAATTCTTTCTTCTTCAATAAGAGAAGCGGCACGCTCCAAAGATACAATTTCAACCGAGTTCTCAAAAATATTAGAATAAAGGCTGTCGCTGTAAGCCGAGTCTGGAACAAAATGCATTTGACCGCATAACGCTTTAAGAAAATCCGCTTTACCACTTCCGTTTGGACCAATGACAAGCCAAGTTTGACCTGATTTAAATGTCCAACTTAAATTTTTAAGCAAAGTTGTTTTTGAATTTTCAAGATTACAATTCTTTATTGAAATAAATTTTTGCTCATTCATGACAATTCCCTTTTTGAAAATATATATCATTTTCAAAAAAAACTCACACTACAAAATCAAATAATATAAAAG
>CAZOTD010000093.1:0-6782 GCA_964582685.1 uncultured Treponema sp.
ATAAACAACGAAGATTTAAATGAACGTGCAAAAAGTTATGAAAGAAACTAAAAATATGGAAGATTCTTCTTTAAACACTTACGCAATTTCTCTTCAGTTTCCGCAGGACATAAATCAAATAATTTCTTCGGCGGTAAAGTCCATCGCTGTGGCGACTGAAAACACTTTTATAATAGAAAAAAATATTCCGCCGCACATAACGCTCGGCGCTTTTCATGCTTTAAAGAACGATGAATCCAAACTGATTTTGATGGTCGAAGAATTTTCTAAAAAACAAAAGGCTAGCATAATTCAATTTAAAGAAATCGGGAACTTCAAGAAAAAAGTTCTTTTCTTAAAGCCTGAAAAAAATGCGTTTCTTTCACAAATCAATTCTGAACTTCATTTGCTTATGCTTTCGGAATTTGAAAAGGCGGAGAACGGTTATTATCTTCCGGAAAACTGGCTTCCGCACACAACGCTTGCAACAAGACTGAACAAAAGCCAGTTTGAAAAGGCACTAGAAATCGCAGAAAAAATCCGCCTTCCGTTAGAAACTTGTGCAAGCGAAATTGCGGTTTATCAATGCTCGCCGTTTAAGGAATTGAAATGTTTAAAAGCGACTGCTAACGTGGCGCAGTTACTAAAATAGCGAAGTAGCTTTTAACTTCAAGTTCGTTGTGCAAACTTGCTTATTAACGGTGCGCTTTCGCACTCGAAACTTGAAGCTTCAACAAATTTAGTTACCAATTCTATTTATCGACTTTCAGAGGTAGAAATAAAACATGCAATTCCTTCGGCAGGATAATGTTCTCGGATTCGTTGAACAACTTCAACTATTTTTTCTGATTCCGATTTAGAACAATAAATAATCATCATTTCGTTTAATTGTGGCCAAATTGCATCACCAAGTTTTGGATTACTACAACCCGAACCTGTTACATTACTAATTTTTGTATAATCATAAGCGATTTTTTCTTTTCGAAAAATTTCAAAAAAATCTTCTTCGACTGCTTGTGAAAAAATTATTTCAACACGAACTAAACTAGTTTGTTTCATCTTCGCTTTCCTTATCATTTTTCTTATCTTTTTTTGAAGATTCTTCTACTGCCGAATTTTCTTTGCCTTTTGAACTTTTCTTTGCTACAGCAGAAATTGATTCTTCCCTTTCTGCTTCAAGTTTTTCAAATGTTTCTTTTTTAGTTTGAAGTTTAAGAAGTTGATCAGCATTTCCTGCTGGACCTTTATTTTCGATATAAAGAATTTTCTTTTTAATTCGTCGAATTTTTCGTTCATATCCAGAATTAAAAATATAATACAACGAAGGCATTACAAATAATGTCATCAATGAACCAAAACTTAAACCTCCAAGAACTGTCATACTAATTGGCTGAATCATTTCTGTTCCTTCACTCGGGAAGAATGCCATCGGAACAAGAGAAATAATTGTTGTCAAAGTCGACATCAAAATTGGACGCAAACGGCTTCGTGCTGCTTCAACACAAGCATCCATCAAACCATAGCCACGTTTTCTCAAAAGATTTGTATAATCAACAAGAACGATACCATTATTTACAATCATTCCTACAAGCATTAAGAAACCAAAAACCGAAACTATACTTAATTTTTGTCCACTCATAAGATAAATCAAAGCAACACCAATAAATGACAATGGAATTGTAAAAATAACGATAAACGGATCTTTAAAAGATTCAAATTGACTTGCCATAATCGCAAATACGAGAGCAGCTGCCATAATAATTACAACAAGGAAGTTAATTGCAGATTCAATAAAATCTTCGTTATCGCCAGAAAAAGAGATTGTTACATTATCTTCTTGAGGAATATTTTCTACAATCGTTGTGTTAACTCTTTCTTGAATATCTTGAATAGCAAGTCCCCTTTTTGGAGTAAGAGTAATTTGCGTCATACGAGTTTGTTCTTGTCGCAAAATACTTACAGGTGAAGTTGATTCTTCATAATGTGCAAATGTAGAAAGAGGAATTCTTTTTCCAGTATTTGAAGTTACAAAGATGTTATCCAAGTCATTAAGTTTTGATTTATCTTCTTCAGCAAGAGAAACTATAAGATCAATTTCATCTCCATCACTTTCGTAACGAGTTGCAACAACTCCATCGATATTTGCTTTAACTTCTGCACTAACGGTATAAACACTAAGTGCAAGATCATACATAAGATCACGATCAAATACAATCTTAACTTCTGGCAAACCGTCTTCAAGATTTGAAGTAACTTCGTCAATGTAATCTGTTGTTTTTTCCTTGAGAAGTTCTTCAATTCTTTTTGTTGTGTCTGAAAGTTTTTCCAAATCATCGCAACGAATTTCTACAATAAGACCACTCGACATATTATCAGATGAGCGTGATGAAAAAGAAATTTCAGCACCTGGAAATTTTGTAAAATATGGTCTTAATTTTTCTTTTGCACTTTCGGCACTATCATAATTATGTTTTCGTTCTTTTTCATTGAATAATCTTATACGAATTGTAGAAGTATTTGTTTCTGAACCAGTACCTCTAAATCCACCACCACCAATATTAGAACTTAATGTTTTTATACCAACGACTTCTTGTTGAATAATTGATTCAAATTCTCTTGTAATCGCTTCTGTAATTTCAAGTTTAGTTCCTTTTGGCATACTAATCGAAACAGAAATGTTTGAAGTTTCTGTTGCTGGCATAAATACATATCCAATTTTTATAACGATAATAATACTTAAAATAAAAAGTCCAAGTATTCCAGAAAGTAAAACTTTCTTATGATGCAAAGTTTTTTCGACTGCGCGAGAATAAGCATTGTCAACTTTTACAAACAAAGTTCCAAGCCAACGATTTAATTTTCCTAATCGTGAATTATCTCGTTTTTCGCCAACATTATCGACAACTAATACACTCGATGACAAAACTGGAACAAGAGTAATTGCAACAATGAGAGAACACATCAATGAAAAAATAATTGTCATAGAAAGGTCATTCAAGAATTGACCAATCATTCCCATTCTTGTTTTTAACATCAACATCGGTACAAAGATACAAACAGTTGTTAATGTAGAAGAAGTAATTGCCGAAACCATTTCTTGAGAACCGAGAACCGCCGCGACTTTTGGCTTTGCATCTTTTTGTCGGTAACTATAAATATTTTCGAGAACAACAATGGAGTTATCAACGAGCATTCCAACGCCAATCAAAAGACCAGCAAGAGAAATCATATTAACAGTCATTCCTGTAAGCCACATAAGAACAAGTGCTATAAATAATGAAATCGGAATTGAAATACCAATAATCAAAGTACTCTTGAACGAACGCAAGAAAAGGATAAGAACAAGAACAGCAAGAATAGCACCTTCACAAACTGATTGAACTACAGCATTAATTGTGTCTTCTATATCGTCAGTTGTATTCCAAACTTCAAGAATTTCTACATCATTTGGAAGTGTTTTTTTAATATTTTCAACTTGGCGTCTTACACGCTTTGCCGCTTCAACAGAATTTTTTCCACTCTGTCGTTGAAGCATAACGCTGACACAAGGTTCGCCATTCATAAATGCAAGCGTAGTTTCTTTTTTATATCCTTCGTATACATCTGCAATATCACGAAGTTTAATTGTTCTTATAATAGGAATTGAATCTGGAGCATCATCTGTTGTCTTCCAAGAAATTACAGTATCTTTTACATCTTCAAGTGAACGATATTTTCCTGCTGATTGAATTGTATAATTTATATCGCCACTTGTAATTGAACCTCCAGCACTTTGAACGTTTTGAGCACCGATAAGTTGGGCAACTCCTGTAATCGTAAGATTATATGCTTCAAGTCTGTCGCGAGGAATGTCGACACGAATACATTTTTCTCGTCCACCGTTTATGTTGGCAGAAGCAATACCATCAAGCTGTTCAAGCTTTGGCTGAACAACATCTTCTGCAAAATCTCGCAATTCTTCAGGAGTACGATTTCCTTTTAAAGAAAGTCCCATAATTGGCATCATCGCTGGATCGAGTTTGAATATAATTGGAGATTCAGAATCTGTTGGAAGATATCTTCTTACGACATCAATTTTATCACGACAATCGCTAACCGCTTCGTCAAGATTCGTTCCATAATTCATTTCCAAATAAATAACACTTGAGCCAGTTGAAGATTCAGAAGCCATATTTTTTAAACCAGAAACTCCAGAAAGTGAACTTTCCAAAATCTTAGTAACACTTTGTTCTACTTCTTCAGGACCTGCATTTTCATAAGTAGTCACAATAGAAATATATGGAAGTTCCATATCTGGAAATCTGTCAATTGGTAAATTAAATATTGCGTAACAACCTAACGCAAATAACAAAATAAATATCATTAAAACCGTTGTCGGTTTATTTACTGAACGCTCTGAAAGAGTCATAATTTACGCTCCAATTCTATTGAATTTCTTCAGCAACAGAAATTACATTTACTTGCGAACCATCGCTCAACAATGTTTGACCTTTGGTAATTACGATGTCATCTTTTGAAATTCCTTCAACAATTTCTTGGAGATTATCAACACGAATACCAACTTTTACTGGAGTCAAAACTGCAATTTTTTTCTCTCCTTCATCTTTTATTAAAAAGACATAATCTTCACCGTTTCTTGAAATAACAGTTCCATAAGGAAGAACACAAACATTTTGTTTTTGCTCTGTTACAAGGTGAATTTTTGCATACATTCCAATTTTTATTCTTGGATCTTGATTGTCGATTGCAAGTTTAATTGACATTGTTCTTGAAGAAGTATCAAGAACAGGACTGATTTCTTTAATATGGGCTTCAAATTCTTCACCAGGATAAGCATTAAAACTAAGTTTTGCTTTTTGATTCATACTAATGCGAGAAACGAATCTTTCAGGAACAGAAGTTTCAATTTCAAGATCGTTTGTACTTGAAATTTTTGCAATAATACTTGATTGAGCAACGCTTGTTCCTACAACAGCAGGAAAGTATGTAACAGTTCCAGCAATTGGAGCACGAACAGGGCTAGCAGCGTAAACCATTCCTGGACGACTTGCATCTACAGCGGCAAGAATTTGATCGCGATTCACTCTTTGACCAACTTTGACATATAGTTGAGAAATTTTTCCTGCTGTGTCAGGCATTACAGCAACTGAAGAAGAAGCATCAACATCGCCACCAAATTCAAGATAATCATCAAGACTAGTTGGAGAAACTTTATATGCATTTACAGCAAAAACAGCTTCAACATCGCCTCGATTTCGGGCTCTGCCGCCACCATTACAACTTACTAGTAAAACCAATGCTAATGTGCTAATTACAATAATAAATCTTGATTTTTTCATTTTATTTATCCTCTAAAATTGTTGCATTAATAATTTGCTCAAGATCCATAAGATCTGATAAGTAATTAAATTTTTCGCTTATAAGACCAAGTTTTGCTTGATCAAGTTGAGTTTGTGCTTCCATAAGATTAAGATATTCAGTTGTTCCGTTTCTATATGCAAGCCAAGTCATATCATAAGAACTTTGTGCAAGAATAATATTTCTCTGACTTGATTCAATCGAGCGTTTGCATTGATTAAGACTATCAACTGCCGCACGAACTTCAAGTTCTGTATTTCTCAAAAGTGTTTTAAGATTTAATTCTAACTTGTCAACACTTGTCTGGAGTTCTTTTGCAGTCGTTCTTGAAGATGACCAAGGAAGCATATTTGTAACATTCCATACAAGCGAAAAACTTAACGCTCCATTATCTGCCCAATTATCTTTGTTGCCCCAATCTTTATCAAACGCTTTAGTCATCATTGGTTGACCGTTCCAACTCAAAGCAAGAGATGGTGTATAAGCAGAAAGATCAAGAGAAGTTTTTTGAGTTTTTAGCATTTCAAGGTTTTGTCTAGCTGAACGAATTGAAAGATTATTATTTTGGGCTTCTTCTATTAATTTTTCAACTTCAATGTCAACAAACCTAGGATTAATTTCGCCATCTAAACTAATTTTTGTTCCAACTGGAAGTCCAATCATAAAAGAAAAAGTGTCTAGTGATTGATTTAAAGCAAGTTCTGCTTTTTCTACAGAAGGAACTTGGTTTTCGTAAGCAACTTGTGCTTGTAAATATTGAATTTGGGGAACATATCCATTTCGATAATTTATCGCCGCTTGATTCATTCTTTGGAGTGCATTTTCGAGACTACTTTTTTGAAGTTCGAGACTTTCTCTTTGAAGAAGAATGTTATAAAACATTTTTTTTACAGAAACATCATTCGACTTAAGTGCTTGTTCGTAAGTGATTTTCCCAACTTCGTAAGATTCTTTTGTTGCTTTCATATTCATAATCATAGCAGCATTAAAATTTAACGAAACAGAAAAATTTCCAACTGCTGACCAAAGTTCTTTTTCGGAAGGTTTTGATGCAGCCATTGCAGAATTATAAGTTCCAGCCATTTTAAAAGAAGAAAAACTATCATTTGGACGTGACAAACTTCCTGTAAATTGAACTGTCGGCAAAAAAGAATTCCAAGAAGTATTGTTTTTCCATTTTAAAAGTTCAAAGTCAAGTGCAGAAGATTGCAAACTTAAACTATGTTCTCTTGAATATGCAACAACATCTTCAAGAGTTAAAACCAAAACATCTTCATTTTTGACTGTTGAAGATTCAGAATTTTCAGTGGAAACTTGCTCTTGAGCAAACGAAATTCCTGTTAATAAAAATAGACAAGAACATGCAATAATTTTTTTTAAAAGATATTTTGTAATTTTTGAGATCACATAAACCTCCAGAAAATTAATAAAAAAATATTATATTC
>CAZOTD010000094.1:0-6765 GCA_964582685.1 uncultured Treponema sp.
AAATTATGTTGCTGTTCCAAGAGAAATTTCTATTAGAGATCTTTCAAGTGTTATTTCAAGAAACTTTGTTACAAATCAATCAGGAATGCTTTTAACTTTTTCGTTTGGCAAAAAAGATAATTTTCCTCGTCTTGGATTTTTGTCTTTGAAACTTGAAAATAATAAATTTGTTCAACCAAAATTTCATTTGATGACTCAAGATATTTCTGGTGGCGTTTATTCGCCATCGATTTATTTTTGTTCAACAAGTAGAAAGTTGCCGTCAGTCGTTTTTATTTCAAAATTTTTTGATAATTCAAAAATATCAGTTTTAGATGCTGACAAATTTGAGTTTGAACAAGTGCAAACGGAAATTAAAAATGTTTTAAAAGAAAAAAATAATTTAGATGTTCAAGATGTGCTTGTAGCAGAGAATTCATCGAGCGAAAAAATAACTGTGCTTTCTAGCGATAATTCCTTAGCCGAAAAAACTTTTTTGTATAATGAGAATTCTTCTAAAACTGAAAATCTTTTTCCTGAAAATGAAGATAAAAAATTTTATCAAATCCAGTATTTTGGGCGTGGAATATTTTTGCCTTTTAGCATTGTTCCTCTATATGATTTAAATTTTAATATTAATTCGATTGGATTTATCGGTGCAACTTGGCATACAAAAGGTTTTCACTTTAGTTTAGGATTTGATCCTTTTTCTTTAAATTATGGAGTTTCCGCAATTTTGTTTAATATGTCAGAATCTGGAAATTCTTTATTTAACCTTAAAACTCATTTTGCATTTAATAATTTAAAATTTTTGCAAACAGAAGATGAACTTGTGATGCAAACTAGAATTCCTTGTTTCACTCATTCAAATTTTAACTTAAGTAGTACAACTCAATTTTTTTACGGTTATTCTGTAAAACCAGTTTTTGAATTCCAAAGATTTATAACGCCAAAAATTGAACAGGAATTTTATGAAAAAGCTTCTTCAACTTTGTTAAATCGAGAAATTTTTGAATTTTCGACAATTCATAAAACTGGAGCAAACACTTTTGAACGAGGTGGAGTTTCTTTGGGTTTAATGTTTACTTACAGTTTTTTTAATTCGCCTTATATAAATGCTAATGGAATTAATCTTGGACTTACAATAGGATTTGCAATTCCTTCATTGCTTTCGTTTGAAAATCCAGAAAATATAACTTGTAATTTGCCATTTTCTTTTAATGCTTCTATTTTTCCGTCTGTGATTTCTTTTTTAGAGTTAGATGCAAATCTTGTGTTATTTTCTGTTGAAGTTCAACAAGGCACACGAAAGTTTTTTTTGCCGTTGTATCTTAACAGATTTTTTATTACGGCATTTTATAATTCTTCCTGGTATTATTCTAAAAGTATGAATATGGCTGTGATAAATCCTGTAGAATTACAAAAAAGTCTTTTGAATTCTGTTTATTGCGATTCTATGGGAATTGGTTTTAATTTTGCTCTTACGATTAATACTGGAAATTTTGTTCAACTTGGTACGATGAATCTTAGTGCACAAGTACTTTTTGATATAAATGGTTATAATCAGCAAAACTCTCGAATTCATCTAAAAATATGCAATCAACTTGTTTTTTAGATGATATTGAGATAAAATATATAAAAGGGGAAAAAAGTGGCAAATTCAAATTCAATTGGAAAAACAATCGTATTAATATTATTAATTATTATTTTAACTATTGGCGGACTTTTATGGTTTGATTTTCTTGGCATAATTCATGTAAAATCAGCTTTTTCTCCTATCTATAAACTTTTGGGAATGCAACCTCAAACTTCCCAAACTTCAACACAAACAAAACCTTTATTTGCAGATCTTGATCAAGAACGACTCGATAAACAACGAGAATCTCTTGATATTTACAAGCAAGAACTTGAAAAGCGGGAATCTGATACAGCAATTCTTGAAAAAAAGAATGAACAAATCGCACAAGAACTCGAAGATCGCGAAAAATCTCTCGAAGAACGCGAAAAAACATTCAACAATGAGAAGAAAAAGTACGATGATAAAGAAGTAAACATTGTACAGATTGCTGCAAATCTTGAAGGTATGCAACCAAATGCTGCTGTTGAAATTCTAAATAATATGGACGACCAGCTTGTAATTGACGTACTTCGCAAGGTTGAAGAAAGAGCTCAAGCAAACAATCAAGCATCGATGGTTTCTTATTGGCTTTCTTTGATGCCACCGCAAAGAGCGGCAACTATTCAAAGAAAAATGTCGGTAAAACCGCTTTCACTTGATGACGAGTAATTTTTAGCAAAGAGCAACCTTACATATGTTTATATAAACTATCGCAGTTGAAACTGTTTTAGTTTGAATGAACGATAGTAAAACGATGGAGGTTGCAGAATGCAGGGATTGAATTTCAATTATAATTCTACCTATATTCAAAACACGATTCAAAATGATTCAAGTTCTCAAACAAAAATCATATCTGAAAATTCTGAAAATGCTGTTTCGTTTTTGCAAATGGTTAATTCAGCAAGAGATGATATTGCCAAGTTGAACAATGATGATTTTTCTGAATCTGCAAAAGAAACCGACAAGGAAGTTACAAAAACTTTTGAAACACAAAAGTCTGAACAAGAATCGCAATCTGATTTTAAAAGCGAAGAAGTGTCGACTAACGACAAGGAAGTAAAAAGTGTAGAGAAAGTTTCTGAAAAAGATGAAATAAATTCTAAAAAAACAGAATCGACTGATTATGTTGCTTCGGAATTTATTGCAAAATTGCTAAATCAAGATGTTCAAAATCAATCAGAATCAAAACAAAAAAATCGTACAGAAAAAAAGGTTACTAGCAATTTTCAAGATGCAAAAGAAATTTCTTTATTGAAAGAACGGATTTCATTGCTTAAAGGAAAAGTTGATGATGAAAAACTTAAGGGAATATTAAATAATATAAAAGACCTTAAGAATGAAAATTCAAAAAACTTTGAAAATGAATTGATTGCAGAACAATTTATTTTTGACGAAGACATCAAAAAATCTTTTGACAATTTAGATTTATCTAAGAATTTATTTAAAGATGAAAATCATTTCGAAAATGTCAAAGAGATTAAACTCAAGAAAACTGAAAAAAAACTTTCCGATGTAATTTCGATTTCAGATTTGCGAACAGAAAAAATTGAGACAGCACAAAAGAAATCCCAACTTACGACGACAATTAAACAGACTTCAAACAATTCAGTTACTGTAAATATGGATCTTAGTAATCAAGCCGAAAAAAATATTCTTTCGCTTGATTCTCAGACTGCAAGTAGTCAAGGTTCTAATTTTCAGGCAATGCTTGAAAATCAGATTTTTGAAAATTCTGCTGATTTTGTTAAAGCTGGAAAAATTGTTCTTAAAGATAATAATTTTGGAAATATCGAACTTGTTCTTCATCCAGAAAGTTTAGGAAATGTTAAGATAAGTCTTGAATTGTCCGATAAGATTATTACTGGAAAAATTCTAGTTTCAAGTCAAGAAGCACTTGAAGCTTTTAAGGCAACTCAAAACAATTTGAAAACTGCCTTTATAGAAGGTGGATTTGATTCTGCAAGTTTTGATGTTTCTTTTGCAAATCAAAATTCTGATTTTTCAAGTGGTAATCAGAATCAAGAAAATAGTTTTCGTCAAGCAGAAAAAGTTTACGGAAATTATCTTGTAGAAAACAGTTTAGTCGAAGAATTAAATTCCGATATATATAACGATGGTCGAGAATATTCTTTGAATGTTGTTGCATAATAATTTTTTATTTGAGGTGAATGAATGGAAATCAACACACGAATGAACGCACAGGAACTTATCAAAACTGAAGTTGAAGTTGATCGCTTTAACAAAGTTAATGACAAATTAAATGGTCATAGAGCAAAACAACAGTTAGGAAAAGATGAATTCCTTACTTTGTTGATTGCCCAACTTTCGCATCAAGATCCAACAAATCCAATGGACAATACTGAGTTCGTTGCACAAATGGCTCAATTTTCTTCATTGGAGCAAATGCACAATATGGCAAACGGTTTTGATAAAATTGCTTCAGTTATGCACAATAATGATGCAATTTCAACAATTGGAAAAACGGTAGATATTGAACTTGGTTCCGACAAAGTTACTGGTGTTGTAGAAAAAGTTGTTCGTGGCGAAAATCCACAAGTTTTTGTTAACGGAAATTTTTACAGCATGGAACATATTAATGCCGTATATGGAAACTAAAACGAGGGTAGCGATATGATGAGATCACTTTATTCTGGTGTATCAGGAATGCAAAATCACCAGACAAAAATGGATGTAATTGGTAACAACGTTGCAAATGTAAATACAAATGGTTTTAAGAAAGGGCGTGTAGATTTTCAAGATATGATTTCTCAGCAACTTTCTGGCGCAGCTGCTCCAACAACAGAAGTTGGAGGTGTTAACCCAAAAGAAGTTGGACTTGGTGTTCAGATTGCAGCAATTAACACAATTTTTACACAGGGCAACTTACAGACAACTGGAGTGCAGACTGATATTGCAATTCAAGGAAATGGTTTTTTTATTTTGAAAGATGGTGAAGAATCTTTTTATACAAGAGATGGTTCGTTTTCTCTTGATAGAGATGGAACTCTAGTTGAACCTGCAACAGGACTTCGTGTTCAAGGTTGGATGGCACAGGATATTAATGGGCAACAAGTTATTCAGACGGCGGCAACACCGACAGATTTAGTTATTCCTGTAGGTTCAAAAGATCCAGCAAAGGAAACGCAGAACGTAAGATTTGCATGTAACTTAAATAAAAATACGCCAATAATTCAAGAAGGAGCATCTCCAGAAGATGTTGCAAGAGGGCAGTGGCCGATTGAACAAAAAATTTACGACAGCTTTGGTAATGAACATCTTTTAACTGTAACATTTTCTCGCGTTCCAGAAAATCCAAATCAGTGGCGTGCAGTAGTTGAAGTTGATCCAGAAAATGCCGATTATACTCAATCACGTGTTGGACTTGGAACAACAGATGGAATGGCAAACGAGTTTTTTATTAATTTTGATAATCACGGAACATTGCAGTCTGTAACAGATTCGGCTGGAAATGTAACAAATCCAGAAGGACAAATTCTCCTTCAAGCTTCATTCACAGTTCCAGATGCAAATCCTGACGAAGATGGAAATCCATATCGCCAAGTTTTTAATCTTAATCTTGGTACAATCGGAAGTCAAATTGATACAGTAACTCAAAGTGCTTCTCAAAGTTCAACAAAAGCATTTTACCAAGATGGATACACAATGGGTTATCTCGATACTTTTAAAATTGACCAAAGTGGTGTAATTACTGGCGTTTATTCAAATGGAACAAATCGTGCACTCGGAAAAATTGCACTTGCATCGTTTACAAATCAAGGCGGTCTTGAAAAAGCTGGAAATAACACTTATGTTGAATCAAATAACTCTGGTTTTGCAAATATCGGTGAAAGTGGAATAGCAGGAAAAGGGACAATGTTGGCAGGTGCTTTGGAAATGTCAAATGTCGATTTAACTTCTGAGTTTACTGATATGATTGTAACGCAGCGAGGTTTCCAATCAAACGCAAAGACAATTCAAACTTCAGATACAATGCTTGAAACTGTTTTAAGTTTGAAACGATAATAAACGATAATTAAAAAAAACGGCAAGAAAAATCTTGCCGTTTTTTTTATGTGATTCTGTAAAAAAAATATTTAAGAAATAAAATTAAAGTTTAAAGCGAACGCTAATTCCGCCATTCCAAATGTCATTTTTAAAATCATAACTTGCATTTGTATCAAGTTGAATAAGACCTAAAGAAAGTCCAACTCCACCAAATACTTGTGGAATAAAATCTTTTGAAAAATCAACACTCTGTGAGCCTGAACCAGAATAAGTTGGAGATGCACTTTCTCCTAAACCTGCAGTTGATTTCCAGTTATAGTCGGTTGTCGATTTTACAAAAATTCCTCTAAAGCCTAAAAATGGAGTTACAAAAATCAGTTTTTTAGAAACCTGTGCTTCTGCAACTAATGTTTGCGTTTCATATTTCATTTGAATTGAAGAATCATTGGAATTTGTTCCAAGTGCACCATTTGAATAATAATAACCAACTCCGATAGAAACTTTAGGTAATGGACCTTTTCCCTGTAGAATCGCGTAACGGAAATTTCCACCGATTACAAAAAGATTCAGATTTACACCATTTAACAAATTTCCCATTTTTGAAGTATCCAATGTGAAGAACGAAAATCCGACATCAAATGGAAGAAAGAAACCACCAATTTTTCCATTTACTCCAATAGTTGGATAGAGCAAGGTATTAGGAACTGACGAAATATGAAGTGTATTAGCGGCTTCTTTCAATTCTGAAATATCAAATTTCGTTAAGCCAAATTCAATTCCAGCAGCAAAATGCATCGGTACCGATGGAAAGAAGTTTCCAATCCAAGCGTCCGAATAAACGTTTTGTTCTGTCGCTGCATTTGGAATAACTTTGTTTAATTGAGATGCGAGATTATCAAGATGAGTATTAAATTGCTCAAGTTGAGTTTGTGCAAAAGCTGTTGAAGATAGAGCAACAGCAATAAAAAGGGTTGTAAATAATTTGATTTTTTTCATAATCAACTCCTAATTGGTTTTTTAGCACGATTTTGCAACAAAGCAAAAATCGCAAGATAATTTAAGATAAAAACTGACAACATTATAGACAGTTTTCCCTTAAAGTTCCAATACAAAAAATTGTAAAGTTTAAAACTAAACCGTTCAGAATGTAAAAATTTATATTC
>CAZOTD010000095.1:0-6644 GCA_964582685.1 uncultured Treponema sp.
ATCAGGAACATCGACAAACTCTTTTACAAAAAAGGTAAAAAAGCAAAAACATAATTTATTATTTTGAATTAATTTTTATTTGGAGGACAAAGTTCATTCAATATATTGATAAGTGAATTATTTTCTGATATTTGCAGCAGATAAATTAATATGATAGAAAAAGTTAAATTTTTCTGCGTTGTCATATTTTGTACAATGAACTATAATAAATACTATGGGTGGAAAAAATAAACAAAAAACAGGATTACTATTTTCTTGTTGGATTTTACTTGTACTTGTGCTCGTAATTCTTTATTTTGTAAATAAAGAAAAAATTGCTTCAAACTTTAATCTTTTATTTGGAAATAAAAACAAACAATCTTCCGTTCCAGAAAAAGTTGAACAGATTTCAAAAAATGAAAAACCTATAGAAACAAATGGTTTGTTGGAACTTGAATTTATGCCAAGTTCTGAAGAAGTTGATTCTAAAACTGAAGTCATAGAAATGAATAATGGTAAATCAGAATCTTCACTTCATGGAATTGAAGTAGAAAAGCAAAAAGAGAATCAAACTGAAACAAAACAAGAATTAAAGAAAATCGAAGATAAAGATTTGCCAAAAACAAAAGTAAACCTTTGTTTTGTATATGTAGATTCAGATGGAAAAGTTATCAGAAAAATAACTTCAAAACAAATTGCAAAAACAAATGCTCCTTTAACAAATGCAATTAATGCATTGCTTTCTGGACCAGATTCATTAGACAAAAATTGTATGAGTTTAATTCCAGCAGGAACTAGATTGCTTGGTGCGTCAGTAAAAAATGGAATTGCGACATTGAACTTTAGTGATGAATTTGAATTCAATGGAATTAATGCCGACAGTTATCGTGCTCAATTAATGCAAGTTGTTTATACAGCAACTGAATTTCCAACAGTTGAAAGTGTTCAGTTTTTGATAGAAGGACAAAGAAAAGATTACATGGGAAATGAAGAAATTCAAGTTTGGATAGGTTCTCCATATTCAAGAGCGAATTTTCAGTAGCAAGATTTAATTCCTTGATAAGATATTAAATTTAAAACCATTGTAGGAAACTAAATCTGCAACAATTTTTTTATATCCAAAAGGAAAATCAAATAATAAAGTTAAATGAAAAAAAGGTCTTCAAATTTTTTATCAAAAGTTTTGCAAATAAGTAAAGCAAGTTTTGCGTTAGGGCAATATTGACCATTTTCAATTGAACTGATTGTATTTCGAGAAACGCCAATAGTTTGTGCTAATTCCTGTTGTGTAATATTTTTTTCAAGTCGAATTTCTTTCACATTATTTTTTAATACAACATCATCTTTCATTAAATTCTCCCATAAAAAGTCAAAGAGGAAATATCAGTTTCCAAATTGTTTTTTTTTTGTACGGTTTTACAACAAAGTGAAAAATCGTAAGTTATATAAAAGTTTGTCTGCAAATCATTTTGCCGCAAACTTGAAAAGGTAAAAACATTGCCTAAAATAGCGTCGAAGTTTTTACCTTAATTTCCCATGAAAAATTAAGAAAAAAGGTTAAATTTTAATAACAATTGTAATTTTTTAATGCACAGTTTTTTTGTCAATAACACTATTAATGATAATACTGACAAAAAAACTTGTCAATAAATTTTTTATAAAGTATTAAACTTTACATATTTTTTGCTAAATAACTTGTAAATAGCAATGTCGCCAAAATCCTAAAACTAAATAACAAAATGAACGAACCTCGACGAAAGCGTTCGAGATATCGTTCTTCTCATAAGGTATCGCAGTTGTATTTCACACCATTTTTACGACGCAAGCGTCGGGGTATGAAATCTTCCGCACGAATCAAACAACAAAGAAAAAACAATGTGTAAAGATAGATTCTAATTTATGCGATAACATTTTCTAACAGCGACACAAAACAAGTGTGCACTTAGGTGTTGCCGAAGAACACTTGGTAGCACTTTTGAATACATCTATGCTGACAAAGGAAAATGCAACGCTAGCACCTTTTGAAGAAACTAGTTTTACATTTGTGTTGACAAGATTGATGATATTTTATTTTACTGCTTACTTGAACATACTTAAAAATTCATCTTGTCATAAATTCCATTTTAACTTAGAATTGTTCACATTATGGAATTTACACAAGAACAAATTGATGCGTTAGTTGTTAACGAAATTGAAATTATGAAAAAAATTGCTACCGAATTAAATATTCGTGTTCAGCAAGTTAGTGCTGTAATCAGCTTGTTTGAAGAAGGTTGTACAGTTGCATTCATTAGTCGTTATAGAAAAGAAAAAACTGATAATCTTGATGAAGTTGCGGTTACAAATATTGACCATCTGTTTAAATCATATAAAAATCTTGAAGAACGTCGACTCGAAATTGTAAAAGGGATTTTTAATCAAGGAAAACTTACAGATTCACTTTATAATGCTGTAATGTCAGCAACGACTTTGACAGCACTTGAAGATTTATGGGCACCATTCAAGAAAAAGAAAAAGACACGAGGAATGATTGCTACAGAAAAAGGACTTGAGCCTCTTGCAGATGCAATGCTAGAAATGAATGATTCAGATTTAGAAAAAAAAGCAGAATTATTTATTAAAACGGATAACGAAGATTCAGCATTAAATGTCGAAACTGTAAAAGACGCTCTTGACGGCGCAAAAGATATTATTGCCGAACGCGTTAGTCAAGATACAAACAATCGAGAAACAATTCATAAATTGTATATGGCAACAGGAAATATAGTAACAAAGGGAATTGTTGCAGAAGGACAAACAGAAGAACAAGCCCAAAAAACTTCAACATATCAAATGTATTGGGATTATTCAGAACCACTCAATCAACTAAAACCACATCGTATTCTTGCAATAAATCGCGCAGAACGAGAAGGCGCTCTTGATGTAACAATCGATGTCGATGTTGATGCAGCTGTTGCAGAGTTACAAAAAAAAGCAACAATTCATAACGAATATCATAAAGATGCAATCGAAGATGGCGTTGTGCGACTTCTTTCGCCTGCTGTCGTTCGAGAAATTAGAAGCGATGAATCAGATGAAGCAGATGAACACGGAATTCGTGTATTCAGTGAAAATCTTAAAAATCTCTTGATGACGCAACCAATTAAAGGCAGTCGAGTTCTTGGAATTGATCCTGGTTATCGCAATGGAACAAAATGTGCTGCACTTGATGAAACAGGAAAATACTTGGGATTTTTCAAGATTTTCCAAGAAATAAATCCAAAAGAAGCATACGACCTTATCAACGATGCAATTGATAAATACGACATTCAAGTTCTTGCAGTTGGAAACGGAACTGGAAGCCACGAAGTTCAAGAAATTGTATCAAAAGTTCTTAGCGAAAATTATTCAGATGCGAATGTAAAATATACAGTTGTTGATGAATCTGGTGCTTCAGTATATTCCGCTTCGCCAGTTGCTACTGAAGAATTTCCTGACCTTGATGTTATGGTTCGTGGTGCAATTTCGATGGGACGGCGACTTCAAGATCCGCTTGCCGAACTTGTAAAAATTGATCCAAAAGCAATTGGAGTTGGACTTTATCAACACGATGTAAATCAAAAAAAGCTTGCAGAACAATTAGACGAAGTTGTAAGTTCTGTAGTAAATAATGTTGGCGTTAATCTCAATACAGCATCTTATATGCTTTTAAAATATGTGTCAGGAATTACAACTTCTACAGCAAAAAAAATTATTGCATATCGTGATACAAATGGAAAAATTAAAAGCCGAGAGGAATTAAAAAAAGTTCCAGGACTTGGACCAAAAGCATTTGAACAATGCGCCGGATTTTTAAAGATTGCAGAAAGTTCTGATCCGCTTGACAATACTTGGGTTCATCCAGAAAATTATGACGCTGCTCGCGAAGTTCTTCCACTTATTCAAAAAGGCGATAAAATTCCAGATGAATTAATCAAAAAAATTGCCGAGAAATACAAGATTGGCGAAGCAACGGTTAAAGATATTGTAGAAGAATTGCAAAAACCAAATCGTGATCCTCGCGATGGTTATCCAGCGCCGATTATGCAAAAAGGTGTTGTTCAATTTGAAGATTTAAAAGAAGGAATGAAAGTTACAGGAAAAATTAAGAATGTTGTTGACTTTGGAGCATTTGTTGATATTGGACTTCACGAAACTGGTTTAATTCATGTAAGTGAATTAAGCGATAATTTTGTAAAAGATCCGATGGAAGTTGCAAAAGTTGGCGATGTTCATGAATTTACAATTATCGGACTTGATAAAGACAGACGACGAATTAGTCTTTCGCTAAAGAGTGATGCTTCAAATCGTATTCAAACAAATTCATCTGGAACATTGACAAATTCACTTGGCGCTAAAAAAATTGTTGTAGTAAAAAAAGGAACATCAAAAGACAAACCAAAAAATTCTGATAATCAAAAGCGAAATGATTATCGTGAGCGTCAACGACAATATCAAGGTAGCGATGATGGAATGAGTTATAATCCTTTTGCTGCTTTATTAAAAAACAAATAAGCCAAAGATAATGCAAAGTTTATTTGTCATTAAAGTTTATTTCAATAAAAATCAGAATTTAATTAATGACAAGTAAACTTGTTAATAACTAAACAAATAAAAAGAGCAAGATTTTTCTTGCTCTTTTTTTTGTCGATTACATTTTTTCAATTTCGGCAGGTTCTTGATTTATTTTTTTAATAGTTTCAAGTATATCCGGAGCGAATTTTGGTTTTCTTTCGTAAGTATAAATGCCGTTTGTTTCTTGTTCAATATCGTAAAGTTGTGTATAACAAAAACCCATTATGTTTGGATTTGAAAGCAATGTTTCTGTTAATCCTTTATATCGTTCGATAAATTGTTTTTCACTTTTTGGTGCATCGCCATATCCCCAGGCGACTTTTGAGTTTGAAATATCCCATTTTATTCCGCCATATTCACTTATGAACACAGGCAATCCTTTTGTGTATTTTTGTCGATGACTATTTTCATCTTGAAAATCGCCGCCAGTTTTAAAATCTTCATAACAAGCAGCAAATTTTGTAACATCTTGATTGTAATTGTGAAGATCAAAAATATCGGTTTCGACATGATAGTTTCCACTTACATCAATACAAGGTCGTGTATTGTCAAGTTGTTTTGTCATTCGATAAATTAATCGAATTGTTTCGTCGTATTGTTTTTTGCCATTAAAATCCCAAGTTTCGTTGAATGGACACCAACCGATAATTGAAGGATGATTAAAATCACGTTCAACTGCTTCAAGCCATTCTTTCATAAATGAATGAAGTATTGCTGGATTTGAAATGTCCATTCCCCAATTTGCAAATTCGCTCCAGACAATATATCCCATTCTATCACAGTGAAACAAAAATCTTGGTTCAAAAAGTTTTTGGTGAAGTCGTGCGCCGTTAAAACCAAGATTCATCGAAAGTTGAATATCATTAATCAAATCTTTATCATCGGGCGCAGTATAAATTCCTTTAACATAATATCCTTGATCAAGAACAGTTCGTTGAAAAATAGGTTTTCCGTTTAATAAAAATTTATAACCGTCAAGTCGAACTTCACGCAAGCCAGCATAACTTTTTACAAAATCGCAATCATTCCCATTTACTAATGAAAGTTCAATGTCGTAAAGTCTGCCACAACCGATTTCCCATAAATGAATTTCATCAAGTTTTAGAGAAAGTTTTACTGAACCACAACTTGATTTTGTAACGAAAGTTTCACAACTTCCGCAAGGCGTTCCTTTGTAAAATGCTTTTATCGAAAATTTTCCTTCACCTATTATTATTGCATCGATATTAAAAACGCCATTTGTTATGTCAGGAAAATATTTAATACTTTTAATGTAATTCTTTGGCATAAACTCAAGCCAAACAGTTTGCCAAATTCCAGTTGTTCTTGTGTAATCACAAACAGAAGAATAATATAATGAACTTTGCTTGCCTCGTGGTTGTAAGCCTGTTCGATTATCATCTTGTGCACAAACGATAATTTCGTTTTTTCCGACTTTAACATATTTTGTAATATCAAACGAAAATGATGTGTAACCGCCTTGATGAACGCCAACTTCTTGTCCGTTTATGTATATGTATGCTAAATAATCAACAGCACCAAAGTGAAGAAAAATCGTTGTGTTAATTTGTTCTTTGCTAATATCAAAAAATCGTCTATACCAGACTGCTGGCATAAAATCTTTATATTCAATTCCACTGAGTTCACTTTCTGGGCAAAACGGAACAATAATTTTTTTTGAAAATTGTGCATTGTTGTAAAATTTTCTATCAAGTCCACTTTTGCCAAAATCAAATTCAAAATCCCACTCGCCGTTAAGATTTAACCAATTAGAACGTTGCATTTGTGTAAATGGATATTCAGGTCTTGGAATATTATTCATTAAAAACTCCCATAAAAAGTCAAAAAAGAAATATTGATTTTCGATTTGTCATCTTATTGGCACAATTTTACAACAAAGCGAAAATCGAAAATTATATAAAAAGTTCGCAACGCGAACTTAAAACGCAAACTTAAAAAGAAAAATCTATAAAAAGATATTTTTTAGTATAATATAAACAGTACAAAAGTCAAATTTTAGTTTTAGTGTTGTCGTTCTAGTTATGGAATTAGCCTTTCCACAGACTGCACCA